>NZ_JBSGIT010000027.1:0-70384 GCF_053605205.1 Gordonia sp. NPDC003950
AACTCATGCCCAAAACACTGGCCACTGCCACCGTGGACCGGCTGCTGCACCACGCCCACCTCTGCCAGACCACCGGCGACTCCGTGCGCCTGGCCCAAGCACTCGCCGGGAAGGGGGTCACCGCCCTGAACTGACACACCCCCGGTGGCGGACCAACGGTGGGCACATTCATGTCCGCCACCGGGCACCCCCTCGTGACCGCCTACGGGCAGTTCCCACGTCCGCCTGTGGGCACTTCCCGATGTCCCTTGACAGTGAGCGCACGTGCGGCCTCGTGGTAGATCGCGTGATCGTTGGATCCGGGCGCCCACGGACTGAGCTGCTGTCGTTTGCGTTGGTCGTCGGTCAGCGTGATCGTGACGCTGCGTTGTCTGCAGCACGGATACAGCGGCATGTCCGGCTCGGGTTCGATGTATGGCAGATCGAGCCGGTCCTCGGTGTCTGGATTGTGCCAACGGGAACAGCGGACGTTGCCGAGGCTGGCCGGGCAGCTCAGCACCATCTTGACCGCCTTGTCGGGCTGTGCGCCTTCAGCGGGGCGTCCTGGTCGGGTGTTGCGCTCGATGAGTCGCCTGTCGACGCCCATCAGCCTCGGCAGGAGCTGACGGAGTCGGCGTTCGCGAGCCTCCCATTCGTCTTTGTCGAGCACGTCGCGTAGTGGCTTCACGTACTGCTTGCCCAGGGAGATGCCAGCCGCCGTCGGACAGTACCAAGCACCCGACAATTGCACGGGACCAGGCTTGACGCCACCGGGCTGCGCCGGAACGCTCTCGAAATCGCGTCGCCAGTGGTCGGGATAGCGGAAGACGCCAGCATACTTCCGATCAAATTGCCATCGATCGAGGCCGTCTTTCAGATAACCCATGTCGAAGGTGATCAGCGGCCATCGGGCCGTTCGGCTTGTCGGTCGACTGTCGAACCCGTTGCGTTGATGATGCTCGATGGCTTCGTCGAGCCCTTCGAGTGAACCCGATGTCGGTGGGTGAATAGCGATGCCGGTGAACAGGATCGGCCGGTTATGCAGGGCATCGGGCGGCCCGACGCTGCTGACCGCGGTGACACCGATTCCCCACGCCCGTTTCTTCGTCAGCGGATTCCCTTCGGCGTCGACGCGATTGCGGAAGTCCCTGCGGTAGTAGCCACCGAAGTAGATGGCCGACCGGTTGCGGTCGTCGGTGACGCCAAGGTCGTAGGTCCCATCTGACGTGTCGATAATGGTCTCGTCGACGACGACATCGCCGCGGCCGCTTTGTTGGTGTTCGGTGGGAATCGAGCCGGCCAGAATGCGGTTGACGACAGTCGAGAGTCGTTGCGCCGCTACCTCGTATGCCTCTTGTTGCTCAGGGGTTCGGGCTCGGATGATCGCCTTGTGCTGGGTGACGGGAATTCGTACTGCGGGCTGATCGCGTGCCGAGTCCAGGCAGGCCAGTGTTCGATCAAGCCAGTTCCTGAAGCTTTTCAAGGCTCGGTCAGCATCGGACCTGATGGCGGTGAGATCGGCGTCGGCGATGTCGAGCTGGGCAAGCTGGTCAGGGGTGAAGTCGAGCAGGGTGCGGAAAATCGTGCGGACCGTAGGTTCGGCTCGTCTGAGCAGCACGCAGGCAAGGGCGACGAGGACGCTTTCGACTGTGTAGGACAGGGCACCTCGGAACGGTCCGCGGGGTGCGGCCACACTCTCGGCTCGCCACCCCTCGATCATCGCTGCGGCACCGGAGCGGTTCACGACGACTACTGCTCGAGTGAAGATGCTGTCGCTGGTGTGGACTTCAGAGTGGTTGATGCTGGGATGAATACTCATTGCCCGTCCTCCAGGAAGTGAGCGGTGATCTCGTTGATGTCGCCCGTCGCGTCGGCAACCACGTCCAGGTCGCTCATGTGGTGCAGGCTTGTGACCCCGGCGAGGTAGCAGAACTCGCTGACGGGCACCAACTGCACAACTTCTTGTATCCACGCATGGCGCAGGGCCTGCGCGTTGAGTCGTTCGGGCTGGCCACGTTCAGCAAGCCGATCGTTGACCCGGTTGATGCCGTTCCTTTCGACGGTGGGGGCCGAGCCGAATGCCAGCAGGAGGTCGTGGCGTGCGTTCGCGGCGTAGTGCTCCAGTTCTTTCCCGATCTGCTCGTCAAGGACAGGCACGTCTCGTGGCGCTGTCTTCGGAGTTTGCAGCGTGACAACCACCCACCGCTCCCCGTGATGCCGCTCTACCCGAATGTGCTCGCGCCGCAGATGCTTGAGCTCCTCTGGGCGGGCACCAACCCCGTACATGAGGTCCACGAGCACCGTCAGCGCCAGCTCCCACTTCTCACCGAGGGTCAATGCGACGCGGTACAGCGCATCGATCTCCTCGTCGGTGGCCGGCGCGGTGCGTATCTGGCGCGGAGCGTCCAAAGTGAATGCCGGTGGGTACTCATGCGGGTACCAGACGCGGCCAGCGGTGTAGAGCAGGTATCGCAGGGTCCGGCGGGCAGGTCGGTTGCGTGATATCAAGTACGCGTCGACGTTGCTGCGGCGCAGTGCCCGCAGCGGATCGACCCGGCCAGTGTCGTGGTAGTAGGCGACCAACAGGTGCACAATTGCGCCGAACGCGTCCCGGTCGACGATCTCCGAACGAAACGGGACTGACGCCTGCACGCGCGCCGCGTCCTCTCGCACCGACTCCCCGACACTCGCTTGTCGCACCTTAATACCCATACCGCGCAACCGATTCAGACGCTCCACATCGAGACCATCGGTGGAGATCGTTCCAACAACAACGCCGGGATTGTCGTGGCGAACCTTACGACCTGTGGCTCGCTTGCCGTCGCGATCGTTCGGCTGGGGTTGCGGCGTCGGGCCACCCTTGCCGCGTGCCATCACCACCACCCCCACGCCATGAGGCTGGTGCGCTTGATTTCGTGCCGCGGGCACGATGAAATGAACATGCCAGAATCTCCTAGCTGAGAACTTGTGAGTTTTGGACGCGGCATCTGCCGCCCCGTGGGGGGCCGGGCCCTAATCCGGCCCTCCCACGGCACTCCCGGCGACGCACGCCGAGATCTTGCAACGCTGTCCCACGGCAATTCCACCGCGACACAGCACTGACATTGGTGGTGGAAGACCCGAATGGCGGCGGCACCACACGTCGGCGCGCTGCAACACCGTCACGCGACGGGAGCGCAACCAACAGGCACTACCATGAGCCACGACGGGCCCCTTTCCTTGGCGGTTCGGGTGCCCGTAAGGGGGCGGGCGCTGTTGACGCAGCGCTTGCCTCCGCCCTCGATAAGCGGGCACACCTCGAACAGTACGAGAGAATCCCTCATTTGCACCGCTGCCATCTATCGGCGTGTCGCAGGTCAACCGCTCAGTGCATGCCCTAATCACCGCCTAAGATTGGCGCATACGTCGAAGCCCACATTGTTTGAGGAGGATGGTCCGCCTTTGGCGTGCCGTCCTGTCGGTGCGTCCTGGTAGACCAACGCACCATGAGTATCCGCTCGCTGACGACCCCGAAATCGGTCGACGATCTCCTGTCTCACCGGACTCTCTATCCACCGGTTGCCATCTGCCTGAATCCGGGATGCACAAATTCGTGTTCGTATCCCATCAAGAACAAGGGAAGACGGCCCCTCTTCTGCTCAAAGGCTTGTGCCACAACGTATTCCGCAAATCGCGTCGCTCTGATACGAGAGCTTGAGTTCATCGAAGCGGCTCTGTCGGAGGTCGCGACATGGAGCGCTGCCGCGACCTCGCTACGTCAACAACGCGCGCATGCGAGTTGGCTTCTCACCAGGTATGGCGGCGCACCGAACCAGGACGCTGATGCTTCCGGAGCGGTCGCCCGTTGACTCCCGTCGATTGGCCCCGACTCGGTGACCATCTGTTTACCAGAACAGTCGAAGCGCTCGTCAAACGTCGATGGGCTGAAATCGCAAAGGTCACCTGCCCAGACGGGAGAGGGGGCGACAACGGCATCGATATCGAGGTCGTACAGGGCAAGGCCCGACGGCGCGTCTACCAAATCAAATATTTCACAGACGGTTTCAGTGGCGATCGCAAGTTCACCCGACGGCGACAGATCAAGAACTCGTTCGAGCGGGCCAATACTCTGCAGCCTCAACCGTTCGAATGGTATCTCGTGGTTCCCACGAAACTCACTCCAGGAGAACGTAAGTACGTCCTTGACCTGGAGGACGACGGTACTGCCCGCGTCAAGATTCTCGACCGACCGGAGCTCGACGATCTGATGGCCCAGTACCCAGACATCCATCAGTACCTCGCCACGGATCAGATGCGCGACGACATACGACTCTTCCAGAAGGAGACCGAAACCCTTAGTACTACAGACTCATTGAGTGAGCGTCTTAGGGGTCTTGGCGCTCGGGCCGATGCAATGAACCTGAACTGGGGTGTGAACTTTACCCGCACAGGACAGATCATAGAACTGTCACCGTATCCCAAGACTCCGAGCGCATCGCACGACTGCCCTATCACCGTTAGCTTTGGAACTCGGTTCGGACCCGAGCACGCCGACCTTCGCAATCAGTTTGAACGATTGATGAAGTTCGGCGCGGAAGGCACGGTCATCCTCAACTCCGAAACTCTCACCAGCCTATCCGTAGATGGCCCAATACCTTTCGCAACAGACGGCACTGACGGCGAGCTTGAGATATCAAAAGAGTCGCTGCCCAACGCGGTCGGAAAGTCAGCAGAACTCCGATTCTTGAACGACGACGACGTGACCGCCGCAACCCACGAGGGCACAGTCACCTACGCAAATCACGGGACCCACGGCTGGGCGATCACGCTCAGCTTCTACGGGCACGCAGCCGTCGAGATCGACCAACCCAACAAAGTCGGCGAAGTCGGTGCTGTTCATGTCAACTACAACTTTCACAGTATCGATCCGAATCAAGTCCTGCGCCTCGCGGGCCTTCTCGACAGCCTCCACGAGGCTGCCAGATGCGAGCTCTACCTCGACCAACAACGCGCCGGTCTCCTAGACCTGCAGGAAGTGGAGGTCACGAATACAGAGGAGCTACGCAAAATTGTTGGTATAGCAACCGATCTCGACATCGTGCAGCGACACTGCTCACAGTTCTTCACAGTCCCCCCGGAGGTGACAGCCTGGGACAGGGTCAACCTTCGCGTGGCCAGGTGCATAATTGAGGGTTTCCTCGTAGCCTCGCCGCGCGCGAAGGTGCAGACCGTCCAAATGACTGGGGAAGTATCGCCGGAGCTCGAGCTATTGCTCAGCGGGGGTGTCCCAATAAGGTGCTTGGTGGACGACTTCACTCTGACCCTAAGTGACCGGCAGCTACCTATAGGCACGGTCGGGATGTACCACCCGAGAGCGACTGCCGTGAACCCCGAAAAGGCCCGCGCGGCAATGAAGAACGGGACCGCACGTGGTCGAGAACTCCAACTGAAGCCCGGGAACGAACCGTACTTCTACCTCTACCTCGCCGACAAGACAGACAGCCCCCAAGATCTCAAGGTCGCCATGTGGTCGCTGCCCGACATCGATCAGCCCGGAGTCGACTCGACGGCCGTCCGTTCCGCCGTAGTCTCGGCCCGATGACACCCAGTGATCTACGACGACACCTTGTGAGCGGTCGCACACGGCAGCTCCGCGCTTCTGATGAGGCTCACCGATTTTCCCAGGGCGGCTCAGGGAGATTCCCCACCTGGTGGCGGCTTCTGCTGTAGCGGCGGCGGACACGGGGTCGTGCCGTGCACCTCCGGCGTGGCCACTTGAACCGACCCTTCTCAGCCGGTCCTTCGGGTCGAACATGATTTAGGGCCCCTCTCGCACAAGCGGAGTCGCGTCGAGGCCAAACGATAATCAACTGCTTACCAGGTTCAACGGGAGTCGCGCTCGTCGGGCTCGGCTGCGATGACGGACCAGCCGAGCACCACGCACAGCAGCACCATGGCGACGCCGCCTACCAGAAACCACCAGTCACCAGCAGTCGGCTCAGACAACAGCCCGGACACCCCGAGGTACATGAAGAAACCGCCAGTCGCCAGGACTGCCAGTGGTACCAACGCCAGCAGAGCTAGTGCCAGCCACGCCGCTACCTCCTCCACAAACTGCCGAGCGCGCCCAGGATGTGCCGGCTTTCTCGGCTTCGCCTCAGACGTGACGATCGACGGAGTCCTCCTGCGGTACGCCATCGCGTGTTTGCCTACGGCCTTGGCCCTGCCGTTCATCGAGAACTCGAACAGCACCATTCCCACCGCGTCCGCATAGTCCACGGCCTGAGGAGTGTAGCCGCTCTTCGAGAAGAAGAACATCTTGCTGTTCCGCTTCCAGAGGCGCTGCTCGCGCAACCAGGCGCCGCCGAGTTGCTGAACAGCCGGTCGGCCAACAGGTTTGGCCTGCCACTTCACCTGGGCAATCGTGTTCGATGAGCGGACATCGATTCCCTGATCCCCACTGGATACCGTCTTCACGGCATCTGAGAACCCGATCTTCTTCATAATCCCGGCTGCGACATGCTCGGCACGATCCGCCTCAGCCCGCGTGATCCCGGCCAGAGCATCAGTCACGTTCCCCAAAGAGTCACCGTCAACGTCCATCACTTTCTGGCCACCATCCCTCCCATGGTCTCTGCATCGCAGTATGCAGCACTGTCCAACAGATCACCTGATTAGGCCTAGCGCCTCCTTGAAACCTGGATGCACTCGAAAAGACTTCACGGTCGGATCGAAACGAGCCCTGGAGTCTTTATAGCGCCACACATACTCTGAACCTCCGCCCCTGCCTCCCGGCTTGAGATAGCTAATGATCGAGAAGGTGAAGAGATCTTCTATTGCTCTGATAGCGCTGCTTCCTGGCTCGGTAAATCTATCTTTGTAGATATCCTGAAACGTACCTAACTCAAACTTCTCTTGGCCAATTGACTTAATTATCTCGAGGTACTCCCGATACGCGGGAACATGCTTGGAGATTTCATCATCAATCTCGTTCAGAAGGTATTCCGAGTATCCTTCACGTGCCGAGTGAACGCAGTTATTATCAAACCTATCCGTGGAAGATTCTCCATTCTTGAAATGCACTAAGACCTCGTTGCAGAACTTAATCATGTCGCGTGGCCTGAGAAACGTACGATCACAGATGTGTTGGTACTTGGTTTGCCTGCCCGGCATTCGCGAACCAGAATCCTCTTCAAACACGTCTTCCCAGATCACGGGAAGGTCTGGCTGTCCGACCACCTCGGTGAACCTAGTCTCCATGAGTCGCTTCAGGGTGAGGGCTGATTGTGCAGTGGAAGAGGCGTTCCAGGTTATCCACGACGCGTAGTTTTCAGTTATCTTATTCTTATCCTCAAATTGCAGCTCATGAAAAATATCGTCCCTCAAGAACACGGTTGGGCTCAGGTTCTTTCCTGATTCGCGAGCCGCAAGAAATATGTCCTTGGCGGCTATTATTAGTCCAACGAGACGTTGGCTGTACGTGGGATCTTTAATAGAGAATCCCAAGTCTAACTGATCGAAACATATGTAGTACTTCAAGCTGGGATTGAGGCTCCTGACTATGCACTCCTGCATTGCCCTATTAACAGCTTGTATGTGAACTGGCAAATCCTGCATCGAAACCCGTTCACCCTCGACTTTTACGAGTTTGAAATCAATGGATCCCTTGACCTTTATCCTCTGGTCAGGGCTGAAAAGAGTCGCCATATCCGGGTCGCTCGACCCATACGAGTCCACAACGAATGCCTCAAGTCGTTGAATCGGCTCAAATGAAGAGTCACACCAAGGTTGGCTATTATCCTTATTCAAGAGAATCTTTGCCAGGTTCATCAGAATCAGGTATTTCCAAGAGTGGACATAGCGTCGCTCTTCCGGTACGCCTACCTCCGCTTGCAGGTCATGATGGTGCCAAGGGTAGTCTTCAAAGCTATAGCCTTCAGCGAGGACTGTCGAGTCATCCTTACCCAGTAGTCTTCGGTAAATTGCTGTCTTGCCTGAACCTTTCCTCCCCAGCACCAGAAACTTCTTCATTGCGCTGACAGAGATGTAAGCAGGATGATCTTCGAAGCAATCCGCAAGCAATCCATCAGCATCTGCGTCAATCCCTCCGAAACTATCCACGGCAGCCAATTCTGACTCAGTCACACGTACCTTCCCATGCTGGTTGTGGCATCCTACCGACCTTCCCATTCCTCATGTGCAAGCGAAGCCCCATTCAGCTGATTTCGGCGGTTGAGCCAGTCAGGTAACTCACTGTCCATCAGCGCTACGAAGCGCTGCCCGTGCCCACGCTCGAAGTAGTGCGTCATCTCGTGAACAACGATGTACTCCAGGCACTCTGGCGGCTTCTTCGCTAGTTCGACGTTGAACCAGATGTGGCGGGTCTCGCGATTGCAGGAGCCCCATTTGGTCTTCATGCGACGCACGCTCCACTTGGGCACGACGACGTCGAGACGCTTCTCCCACGTTTCGATGAGCGGAGGCAATGCGTGGCGGAGTTGCTGGCGGTACCACTGGTCGAGTTGCTGGCGATGCTGATCGGGCGACATCTCGCCGTTGGTGTAGAGCAACAACCGGTCGCCGCTGACCTCGAAATGAGGCCGGCCGGGCCGTTCGATCACAGCGAGGCGCAGCCGACGGCCCCACACATAGTGGGATTCGCCGGTTGTCATCTCCCGCTGAGATTGACGAGGTGCGTTCCGAAATTGGACCTGCTGCTTGCGAATCCACGAGTATCGCTGAAGCACAGCCAGTCTGACTTGGTCCTCGGTGAGACTCAAGGGTGCGGCTACGCGTACCCGGCCAAGCGGTGGTTCGACTGCGATGTGGAGATTCTTGACGTCTTTGAACTCGACGTCGACCTCGATGTCTCGGACGGTGAGGTAGCCGGGAGAAACAGAGGGATCTGTCGACTGGTCAGTGGTACTCATCGTGAGCCTTCACCACGGCCATGAGTTCGTCGAACTCATCCTCTCCGAAGTCGGCTGGCAACTCGGCTCTGATCGCATTTCGTACGAGTCGCTGCTTGAGCTTGCTGTCGATCCAACCGTGAGGCTTCACCTCGTGGATGACGATGTCGATTCGTCTGGCGAGTTGGTCGTCGCCGAGGTTGTCGATCAGTGCCTGGAGTCCCGTGTGGATCGGGCTCTCGCGCTCGGGTCGTGCTTTGCGTGCGAGTTCGATGAGCTCGGCGAGGTAGTTCTCGTAGTCGATCGCCTCCCTCCGCCGCTGTTCGATGAGCGCGGTCAGGAGGTCACTGACGTGGTCGTAGTACTTGGGGTTCATCATGCGTTCGTCGGTGAGGATCTTGCGCACGTTGTTGACGATCGTCTCTGACACAGCCCGCGGATCACTTCGCACACCGGCGGGGAGGAGGCCGAGAGCGTCGGGACCGAGCTCGACGATGAGCTCGATGAGACCCTTGTCCTCAAAGGTCGCAACCACCTTGGATGTGTCTGCCTGGATGTAGGTGTCGAGGAGGTAGCGCATTCCGGCTTCGTATTGTTTGAAGTCGACGTTCTCGCAAGCGCCGAGTTTTACCTCGGTACGGATGCTGATGTAGTCTGCGACTTCCTTCTTGATCTGCGCTGCTTGGGTTTTCGTGTACCCAGCATCGGCCATGTCGCCGGCGATGTTTGCGTAGGCGCTGGTGACCGCCGACACTGCTTTGTAGAGCATGACCCTCTTGGGTTCGTTGTCTTTGAGTTGCTTCGCGTCGCCTTGATCCTGGGCGCAGAAGTACTGCTGGTACTCGTAGGTGCCCTTGGGTGGCTTCACGGGTTCGACGAGCGCTCGGATGTGCTCGAGCGCCTCGTCGAGGTCTTCGCGCGCCTTCTTGACCCGATCGGTGAGGAGTCCCTCGATGTCGTCCTTCTCATAGCCGTCGAGCGCTTCCGCGGTGTAGTCGTGGATCGCTGATTCCAGTGACTTGAACAGATCACGGTAGTCGACGATGTAGCCGTAGTCCTTGTCGTCGCCGTCGAGTCGGTTGACGCGGCAGATCGCCTGGAACAGGCCGTGATTCTGCATCTTCTTGTCGATGTAGAGGTAGGTGGCCGATGGTGCGTCGAACCCGGTAAGGAGCTTGTCGACGACGATGAGGAGCTTCATCTGGCCGGGGTTCTCGACGAACTGTCGTTTGACCTCGCGTTCGAACTGCTCGACTTTGCTCATCGCTTTGTCGGCCGGTTCGTTGAAGTAGTCGGCGAGCATGCGACGGTAGATCTCGTACTGCCGCAGCTTCTCAGTCTTTCCTTCCCCGGAGCGTTCCTTCGCGATGTCACCGGTGTTGGGGATGTAGCTGGTGACGATGGCGCACTTGCCTTGGAAGCCGGCGTTGCAGAACAGTTCGTACAGGCGGCAGGCCTGGTAGATGCTTTCCCCGACGAGCATGGCGTTGCCGCGTGAGTTCTTCAGGCGCGGTTTGAGTTCCATGTCGAGGAGGATGTCGTTGACGATCTGACGAGATCGTGGCTCGCTGGAGGCGATCTTCTGCATCGTCATCCAGCGTTTCTTTAACTCTGCCTTGGACAGATCCGTCATGTTCTGGGTCTTGGCCTCGAACCACTGGTCGACCCGCTCCGGAGAGGTGAGGTGCTGCTCGATGTTGCGCGCTTCGTAGCGGAGATCGAGGACCACGCCGTCGGCGACGGCTTCGTCGAACTTGTAAGTGTGGATGAAGGAGCCGAAGGTTTCGAGGCTGGTGGCTTTGTCGGCCTTGAGCAGCGGCGTGCCGGTGAAACCGATGAACATCGCTTCTGGCAGCAGCTGTTTCATGGCGTCGTGCATCACGCCGGACTGGGTGCGGTGGGCCTCGTCGACGAAGACAAAGATGTTGCCCTTGGCCTTGAAGTTCTTCGGGATCTTCGCGTTGAGTTCACGGACGAACTCGGCGGTGGCCTCGTCGTCCTCGCGGTCAGAGTCCGGCGCACGGAACTTGTGCACCAGTGAGCAGATCAGCCACTCTTCGGACTTGTTGAGTGCGGCGATGAGGTCGGCACCACTGCGGGTGCGGTAGATCTCCTCGTTGACACCGTGAAACACCTTCTCGATCTGCTCATCGAGTTCGGTGCGGTCGGTGATGAGCAGCACGCGCGCGTCGGGCTGGTTCTCCCGAATCCACTTGGCCAGCCACACCATGGTGAGGCTCTTGCCGGATCCCTGGGTGTGCCAGATGATGCCGCCCTCGCGCCTGGCGATGCGCTCTTGAGCAGCCTTCACCCCGAAGTACTGGTTGTGACGGGGGCCCTTCTTTACGCCTGAGTCGAAGACGATGAAGTCGTGAATGAGTTCGAGGAAGCGGCTTTTCTCGCACATCTGCAGGAGCGCCTTATCGAGCGGGCTCACTTTGCGGCGAGAAGCTTCTTTCCATGTGAGCCAGTACTTTTCGGACGTGTCGATCAGCCCGTATCGAAGACCTTCGACGTCGTTGCCGGCGAACACGAACTGGACTGTGGAGAAGAACGGTCGGATGAAGTCCGGTGATTGGTTTCCGATTGTCTGTCGAATACCTTCGGACACGGCAACTTTGGACCGCTTGAGTTCGAGGGTGGCCAGAGCGATGCCGTTGACGTAGAGCACGATGTCAGGGCGCTTGGTGTGTTCGCCCATCACGGTCACTTCCTCGGCGACGGCGAAATGATTTGCCTCCAGATCATCCCAGTCGATCAGCCAGACCGTCTCGTACTGCTCGCCGACGCCAGGCTTGACCTTCACGCCGTAGCGCAGCAGACCGTAGACATCACGGTTCGCTTCGTACAGGTCGTGGCCGGCACCAACCGCTGCGGCCTTCCCGAGACGATCGAGTGCACGGGTGATGACACTCTTGTCGTAGCCCCGTGCCCGGAGACTTGCGACAAGCAGTCCCTCGTCGATGTTGGAGTTGCCGGCCCTGGCAGCCCAGTTGCCGAGGTAGTCGTATCCAAGCTTCCTCGCGAGAAGGTCGACCACGTGTTTCTGCGTGATGCGCTCCTTCCGGCCTACCTCACTCATGACCTGCCCCCTCGCTCATGGCCTCCTCGAGCCCCTCGGACTCCCATTCACCGTAGGTTGTGCGCGTGCCCTGTACCTTCCACTCGAGACGACCGTTGGCGTTACGGCCGGCGACAACAGCGGCTGCTGCGCTCGGGCTGGAGAAGGGGTGGTCGCGGTGGAAGATCATCGTGGCGCCGTCCGGCGAGGGTACAAGCGTGCCGTCGTTCTCCAGCTTGGTGCGCAGCCCGATGTAGTTGTGGCCCGCGGCACCCATCCACGCGGAACGCGCCTGGGAGCCTTCGATCACGGTGAACTCGCCGTCCACTTCTTGTGCCGTCGCGATGATGCCCCACTTCTTCATCGTCATCTCGAACTGCGGCGAGTCCGTGCGGCCGCCCTCGGAAGATGCAGACGCCGTGGCAACGGACGTCCTCGGGGACCGAAAGATGTTTACTCCCAAGAAACCAAGCACCCACCGAGGGATCAGCAACCCCAGATGACGAGAGTGCGGGTTGTCAGCGTGGCGGTCAGCGCGAGGTCGAAGTAGAAGCAGCACGATCTTGGCCTGCTCAATGAAGTACTCCATGTCGGACACGTCCGCCTCGGGCAGCACAATCGGCGCGGGAGAGGTTCCGTTCGTGAGACGCGCGCGGCTGGCCCTGACCGCGAGGGTGATGAATCGACTCTCGAGGTACCGGGCGTGTGCCTTGGTCAGGTTCGCGTCCTTACTTGTCAGGACAATGGCCCTATCCCAGAAGTCCTTGCCGTTCTGACCTTCTGGCCGCGCATGTTGGTACAGGCGCTTGCTTACATCATCGCCTTCACCGACGTACGCCAGCTGCCCGCCGAGGCTGTCCGGATCATCACCCAGCAAGATGTAGATACCCGTGCGAGTCGCTTCGGGACGCTTCAACAACGCCGCCAGATCTGAACGCGGGGCCGCCACGACGTGACCTGTCCAGTTCATGATCTCCGCCGTCAGCAGACCACCAGGAGTGCCGTCAGCGAGGAACAGCCGAACCGACTTGCCAGCGCTCACGGTTCATCCTCCACCGGCAGGCGGGTGCGACCGGTCAGGAGTTGTTGCATCATCCCGGTCTTGATGTCGCGTGACTTCAACAACCTCGATCGAATCGACGAGATCTCACGTTCGATATCATCCAGCGCTGTAACTATCGCTGCCTGCTCGACTCTCGGCGGAAGATTTAATTCAATGCGCTCGATCTCTCCCATTCCTATATTACCTTGCGATGAAGTATTGGTTAGAACCTCAATTTGGCGTTCCGTTTCCCTCGACTGCAGCTGGTAATAGATAAATTTTGATACCAGGCTATCTCGTGGCCGAATTAGTGCAATTGGCGACCATATATTGACTTCTTGGTCAGAATCGAGGACCGCCACCTTCCCAACCGAAGCGGCCTTACCGAGTAGCACATCGCCTCGCCGTGGCCGACATTTCCTGCTAAAGACTTCATGGTCGGACCTCGAGATATAGCGTAGATCTCCCCAGTCGATATGCCCGTCCACCAGATTATTTACCGAAAGAAACGGGACTCCAGAGTTTAAGAACTGCGGCGTCGAGTGTGGTCCATCAGTCACTGGAATCTCCACGATATCCTTCACACTTAGGTTGATCCACCGTCCATCAAACCCAGGCAGGCGGGTGCGGCCGGTCAGGAGTTGCTGCATCATGCCCTGCTTGATCGCCTGCTTCTTGGCGATGAGGCGTTCGAGGGAGTACGTGAGGCGATCAGCACTATCGAGTGACTTACGCACATGCACTTGCTCGTCGTAAGCTAGCCTTGGTATTTCCGTTGCGCGAACTTGAGCAAGGCTGATCTGCGGGTACGCCTGTCCCGTAACAATTGACTCGTAGTATTCGCGCATCGCACTCTGGGACAGATAATGATACACATAGCCCGGGTCAAACGCGGCGTCTGTGATCCGGATGCGAGCTATATGCTGATTAATATTTGCTGAATCGAGATCTTCTAACAAGACTACCCGTCCAACATTCCCGGTAATCGTCATTAAAATGTCGCCCTTGACCACTCGACTCCGCCGGAGGACCTTATTTGCCGACTCTGAGATGTACATGGATTGCCTCATGTCAAGTCCATGGTCGGAGACACACTCGCTGCGGAGGAAGGGGACTCCCGTTGCTTCCCAAGCGAATCCATAGGTTGTAGGGGTGGCGCCCTTTGTGATGAATCCGCAGATGTCACCAAGTTTGACAGTAGTCATGATGATGGAACACCCATCTCTGCCAGGTGCCGAAAGTTATCAGCTTCGAGCTTTTTCAGTGTGGCTTCAATGGCGGAAGCCGTCTCAGCATAGCGCTCCCCGAGCAGCCGTATGCGTTCGACGAGGCCGACCGTTAGGCCTTCAACTTCACCGGCAACACGTTGCGCAACAACACTCTGCCATTTGTCATCGAGTACAAGGGCTTTGACATCGCTGATCGTCAGATCTCCGTACTTGGCCAGCGTCTTCTGGTCCAACTCGACCTGCGCATCTTTGGATGCCTTCTTCGTGTGGGCCTCGGCGTCGTAGAGTTTGAGAAGTTGCCCCAGGGCTCCGATCTCATCCGGGTCTGCCCCTTCGCGTTTAGCTACCCGAAGGCGCGCACTCACGAGTGCTTTGGTCGCCTTGCCGTCGTCCATGGACTCGGCGAGCGGCCCATCCTCAGTCCCGTTCTCTTCGATGTACTCCTCGACGGCTCGCGTCGCGTCATCCGCAGCGGCATTCAGTTCGTCAAGCTCAGCTTGCTCACGAGCGAAGTACCGGGCAACGATCAGTGCCGGCGGGATGAGGTCCATCTTGTACTTGGTAGCTCCTCGTCCTTTGCCAACCACGAGATCTGCTGTCTCCGATAGCTTCCTGACCTTGTCCTCGATGGTCTTGCGAGGCTTTGCCGCGTCGAGCCAGCCGTCGCTCATGATGAGATACACATCGTCGTGCATGACCTCGTGCCAGTAGGTCATGAGTTGCTCATAGATGTCGTATTCGTCCACCAGCGGCACATCAGCGAAGCTGCGGAGCAAGTCGTCGCCGATCTCGGTGATCAGGTGGTTCGGATTGGTGTTGGCGGTGATGTGGCTCAGCCGGGCACGATGCGAGGTGAACCAGTCCGTCGTAATGGCCTGCGCGCGTTCTGCAAACGCTTTGAACTCGTCGGAATCGAGGATCGCTTGTTGCACGTCGCCGACGTCGATACGTAGGTCGCTGTAGCCGGCCCTGTTGCGTTTGAAGAGCTGCTTCCGCAGGCTCGGGAACGCCTCCCAGTAGTCGATGAGGGCATCGAGGTCGCGGTTGGGGATGCCGCCGTTGATGTGGGCGTCGAGGTCCTGCAGGTCTTCGGGTTCGGAGGAGTCGATGTAGCGGGGAATGTTGAGGTTGTAGTCGTTCTTGGCGTCGGCGATCTCGCGCAGCGGCACCATCCGCGAGTACCGGGGAATCTCTCGCTGATTGGTGAAGGTGTCGACGATCCTGTGGATGTCTTGGCTGCGCAGTCGGTTCTTGGGACCGTCCTTCATGAAGCCCTTGGATGCGTCGATCATGAAGACACCGGTGCGTGCGTTGGCGTTCTCCTTGTCGAGAACGACGATGCAAGCAGGAATTCCGGTGCCGTAGAAGAGGTTCGCGGGGAGTCCGATGATGCCCTTGATGAAGCCCTGCTGTAGCAATCGTTCGCGGATGCCGGCTTCGGCGTGGCCGCGGAACAGGACGCCGTGCGGCATGATGATGGCCGCTTTGCCCGTGCTCTTCAGAGATGCGAGAGCGTGGAGCAGGAAGGCGTAATCGCCGTTCTTCTCCGGTGGTTTGCCGTATTCGAAACGGCCGTATTCGTTTTCGAGGCCGTTGCTCCATGACTTTGTCGAGAACGGTGGATTCATCACGACATAGTCGAAGCGTTCGAGCCGGGTGCCCTTGACGAACTGCGGGTTGGTGATGGTGTCGCCCTTGGCGAGATCGGCAATCTCGTTGCCGTGCAGGATCATGTTCATTTTGGCCAACGCCCAGGTGGAGAAGTCCTTCTCCTGCCCGTAGATACTCATGCCGTGCGGTGCCTCGGCAGCGGCCTTGAGTAGCAGCGATCCGGAGCCGCACGCGGGATCGAACACCGTGTCGCCTCGCTTGGTGTGTGGCCCGATCCCGACGACCTGGGCGATGACCCGTGACACCTCGGCCGGCGTGTAGAACTGTCCCTTGCTCTTGCCCGACTCCGTTGCGAAGTGCCGCATCAGATACTCGTAGGCGTCTCCCAGCAGGTCATCGCCTTCGGCTCGGGAACCGCGGAAGTCGAGACCGTTGAAGATCTCAACCAGCTTTGAGAGCCGGTCTTGCATCTCCTTGCCCTTGCCGAGCTTCTCCTCGTCGTTGAAGTCGGCGAGGTCAATGACATTGCGCAACTCGTTAGCCTCGGCCAGCTTTGCGATGACCTTGTTGAACCGGTCACCGATCTCGACCGACCCCTTCGCCTTCAGGAGATCGTCGAAAGACCCGCCGCGCGGAACATCGATGAGGCTATTCCGGTCGGCCTTCGCCTTGTCGGAAACGTACTTCACGAACAGCAGCGTCAAGATGTAGTCCTTGTACTGACTTGCGTCCATGCTCCCGCGCAGCTGATCACAGCTCGCCCAGAGCGATGAGTACAGATCCGACTTCTTCAGCGCCACGACACCGGCCTTCCACAAACACGAGAGGGTGTTGCCTGCAAATAAGGCCCTACCCTAGTGCGTTCGGAAGGGGTTTACGGGCAGCTCAAGGGGACGGCGTCGATCCAAGTCCCCTAAATCAGAAAGTTGCCACCCGGCGCAGGAGACTGGGGATAAAGAGCGAGGTCACAGCCTCGGAAGGACTGTGACCTCGAATGTGCAACTGTTGTGAACTGCTCCGTGGTGGGCGAAGGGGGACTTGAACCCCCACGTCCCGAAGGACACTGGCACCTGAAGCCAGCGCGTCTGCCATTCCGCCACTCGCCCGTGACCGCCGATTTCTCGACTGGCATGACCGGTGATCGTTGGGTTCGATCAACGGCCTGGAGAACGATAGCACGCACCCCACCCTGAAAGAAAAATCGTTCCGCCCGACCCAAATCCCGCGGATTGTCATTCGAGCGGAGGGCATGTCGGGGGTGGACGTCAAAGTGCTGGTCAGGGATCATTTCCAGGACCCGGGGCAGACATCCGGTGCCGTGGTGCGCGTGATGCGGGCGGTACTGCAGTTGCTTGATGACAGCCCTGGCCGTCAGTATCGGTATCATCCATGAAGGCCATACGCACGGCGACACGCCAGACAACAGCCGCGAAGGGAGGTCGACGGTGGGGATATTGCAACGCTTCGAGCGCAAGCTCGAGGGAGCTGTCGATGATGGCTTCGCACGCGTCTTCGGTGGCGAGGTCGCTCCGCAGGAGATCGAGAACGGCTTGCAGCGCGAAGCCGAGGAGTCATTGGAAGATCTCGGCGGCGGTACCGTTCTCGCCGCCAACAGCTACACCTTGCTGTTCAGTCCGACCGATCACGAGCACATCGCGGCCGAGTACGAACTGAATCGCAAACGTTTCTCCAAGCATCTGGAGAACTACATCAAAGACAACGGGTGGCAGACATACGGTGAGGTGGTCGTCGAGTTCGATCAATCGCCCTCGTTGCATACAGGTATCTTTCGTGCGCGCGGCACGGTCAACCCCGACGCCCGGCCCCGGCCGGCGACGGGAGGCCCCGCCCCACGTCCCCAGTCACAACCGCATCCCGACGGTGCGGCCCGAGAAGTAGGAGCCCCAGAAATGACCCAGAACCCCGGATACGACCAGCGCAGGGGCCCGGATCCGGCCTATGACCAGGGCGGCTACGGCCAGCAGGGCGGGTATGACTACCAGGGCTATGACCAGCAGGGGTACGGCCAACAGGGCGGCTACGACCCGCAGGCCTACGGTCAGCAGGGTTACGACCAGGCCGGCTACGGCCAGCAGCCGGGCCACGCCTCGCAGCCCGGATACGGCTCGCAGCCGGGTTACGGCCAGCAGGGCTATGAGCAGCAGGGCTACGACCAGGCGGGCTATGGCCAGCAGGGCGGCTACGACCAGGGCTACGCGCAGCCTCAGCCGGGTTACGGCCAGGGCTACGAGCAGGGTGGCTACGGCCAGCAGGGCGGCTACGGATACGACCAGCAGGGTTACGGCCAGCAGGGCGGCTACGACCAGGGTTACGCACAGCAGGGGTACGAGCAGGGCGGTTACGGCCAGCAGGGCGGCTACGGATACGACCAGGGCTACGGCCGCCCGGCCGCCGGTTACGCGCCGACCGCGATCACTCTTCTTCTCGAGGACGGCAGCAACCGCACCTTCCAGCTGCGAGAGGGCTCCAACGTCGTCGGCCGCGGACAGGACGCCCAGTTCCGTCTCCCCGACACCGGCGTCTCGCGTCGTCACCTGGAGATCCGTTGGGACGGCAGCACCGCGATGCTGACCGACCTCAACTCCACCAACGGCACCACCGTCAACGACGTCCAGGTCAACAGCTGGGAGCTCGCCGACGGCGATCGCATCCGCGTCGGACACTCCGACATCACCGTGCGTTTCCAGTAGCGGCAATACCCCGGTCGACCTCGGCGATCGTCCACGGCAACCCGCGTTGCCGTCGATCGTTGATATGTAACTGACACATCCGAATGGCCGAAGACCGGGATCCAGCCCATAAGATGCACTCGGGTCCGTTGTGCGGTCCCCTGTCGGCCTGCCCTCGTATCCTGGGGGGCCGATTGCCGATCGGTGACGAAAACGCACAAGTGACGACGAACGCACGGAGGTGGATGACGACATGCAGGGGTTGGTGCTGCAACTGACCCGGCTGGGGTTCTTGATTCTGCTCTGGCTGTTCGTCTACGCCGTGATCCGTACCGTGCGTGCCGACGTCGCGACCGCCTCCGGTTCGCGGATGCCCCGGTTCCGTTCGAGCGGTGACAAGAACAGGGGCAAGCCGACGACCCGCGGGGCGGCGAAGTATCTGGTGGTGACGCAGGGCAACCTCGCCAACACCCGCATTACGTTGGGCGCCCAACCGGTGCTGCTGGGTCGCGCCGACGACTCCACCCTCGTCCTCACCGACGATTACGCCTCAGAACGCCACGCACGCCTGTCCCGTCGGGGGGATGACTGGTATGTCGAAGACCTGGGCTCCACCAACGGCACCTACCTGGACCGGTCCAAGGTGACCACGGCGGTGAAGGTGCCGTTGTCCACGCCGATCCGCATCGGCAAAACCGTGATCGAGCTCCGCCCGTGACACTCGTATTGCGCTATATCGCGCGCAGCGACCAGGGTTTGGTCCGAGCCAACAACGAGGACTCCGCGTACGCGGGGCCGCGCCTGCTCGCCCTCGCCGATGGTATGGGCGGCCACGCCGCGGGCGAGGTGGCCAGCCGACTCGTCATCGAGGCGCTGCGGTCACTCGACGACGACGACGCGAGCAGCGATCTGCTCGGCGCGCTCAATCACGCCACCCAAGTCGGTAACCACGCCATCGCCGCGCAGGTCGAGGAGAAACCCGAACTCGACGGCATGGGCACCACGCTCACCGCAATCCTGTTCGCAGGCAACCGAATTGGCCTCTGCCACATCGGCGACTCGCGCGGCTACCTCTACCGCGACGGGGAACTGACGCAGATCACCCGCGACGACACGTTCGTGCAGACCCTCGTCGACGAGGGGCGCATCACCCCGGAGCAGGCACACACCCATCCGCAGCGCTCGCTGATCATGCGGGCACTGACCGGCGCCGAGGTCGAACCGACCCTGACCGTCCGGGAGGCCCGCGCCGGTGACCGCTACCTGCTGTGCAGCGACGGCTTGTCCGATGTGGTCAGCGAGGAAACCCTCGCCGAGACCCTCGGTTCGATCACCGACTACCGCGAATGCGCCGACCGCCTCATCGAGTTGGCGCTGCGCGGCGGCGGACCCGACAACGTCACCGTCGTCCTCGCCGACATCGTCGACACCGACTACGGCGACTCGCGACCCATCGTCGGCGGCGCCGCCGGGCACGGCGCGGACGCCTATACCCCCGATCCCAAGACCGCTGCCGGCCGGGCCGCGGCCCTGCGCCCGCGCCTCGCGGCGCCGCAGCAGCCGACGATCCTGCCCGACGAGGAACCGGCCGCTCGTCGCGGCCACAAGGGACGCTGGATTGCCGGTGCCGTCGCACTTCTCGTCGTGGCGGCACTGCTCGCCGGCTTCTTCTTCGTCCGCTCGTACCTGCATCGCACGTACTACGTCGGCGAACAGGACGGCAACGTCGTGGTGTTCCAGGGCTCGCCGGATTCCGTGCTGTTCTACACGGTGCAGAATCTCTCGCAGAAGGGCTGCATCGTCGATCCGGCGTCGAAGGACGCGGAGATCACGTTCATTCCCGCCGACAGCACTGACCAGTGCACCGAACTGAAGATCAGCGACCTGCAACCGGCGCCGCAGGGCACCGTGCGTGATCACGGGATCTCCGGCATCTCGCTCGACGACATCCCGGCCAGGACGTCCGAACTGGAACTCAAGGATCCGTGCCCGCCGGCCCCACCGGTCGAGGACAAATCGACGCCGGCACCCGCCACGCCGGGTGCGCCGGAGACCAGTGCTCCGACGACCACCACCCCGCAGCAGGCGACGTTCGCGCCGGCGACGGCCGTTCCGACACCCGCACCCGCGACGACCACACCCGAAGCGTCCCCACCGAACGCATCGTCACCGAGCGAATCGTCACCGGCGACCTCCGCCCCGCCGAGCACGACGCCGAACGAGCCACCGTACTGCCGCCAGGTTGGCGAATGACCCAGACCGCGGCCTCGACGCATGCGCCTGCCAGCCAGCCCGAGCAGTCCGGACGCACCGCCGAACTGGTGTTGCTCCTGTGTGCCATCGGGTTGGTGACGGTGGCGCTGCTCATCGTCCAGAGCGCCCAGGGCGAGTCACTGACCTGGGATATCGCCAAGTACGTCGCCGCGTACGTGGCGCTGTTCGGTGCGGGGCACTTCGTGATCCGGCGCTATGCGCCCTACGCCGATCCGGTGTTCCTGCCGATCGTCGCGGTCCTCAACGGGCTCGGTCTGGTGCTGATCCACCGGCTCGACCTCGGCTCCGGCAACACCGGTGAGTCGATCAATCCGACCACCCGCACCAACAATGCCGACCAGCAGTTGCTGTGGGCGTTCCTGGGGATGATCGCGTTCGCGGCCATCCTGATCCTCATCCGCGATCACCGGACGCTCTCGCGATACGCCTACACCCTCGGCCTCGGTGGCCTGATCTTCCTCGCGATCCCGGCGATCCTGCCGTCGTCGCTGTCGGAGATCAACGGGTCCAAGATCTGGATTCGCACCCCGTTCTTCAACATTCAGCCCGGCGAGTTCTCCAAGATCCTGATCATCATCTTCGCCGCGGCGTTCCTGGTGTCCAAGCGGGATCTGTTCACCACCGCGGGGAAGCACTTCCTGGGCACCGACTTCCCGCGGGCCCGCGACCTCGGGCCCCTGCTGGTGGCGTGGGCACTGGCGATCGCGGTCCTGGCGTTCGAATCGGACCTGGGTACCTCACTGCTGATCTTCACCACGGTCCTGACGATGGTGTACGTCGCCACCGAACGGGTCAGCTGGCTGGTGCTGGGCCTGGGCCTGTTTGCCGTCGGGGCGATCGTCGCCTACAACCTGTTCAGTCACCTGCAGGTACGCGTGGCGGTCTGGCGCGATCCGTTCGCCGACTTCTACGACACCGGCTACCAGATCGGTCAGAGCCTGTTCGGTCTGGCCACCGGCGGACTGTTCGGCACCGGACTCGGATCGGGGCGGCCCAACGCCGTGCCGTTCGCCAACACCGACTTCATCATCTCCACCATCGGTGAAGAACTCGGCCTGTTCGGTCTGGCCGCGATCCTGATGCTGTACCTGATCTTCGTCATGCGCGGCCTGCGCACCGGCGTCGCCGTGCGCGACAGCTTCGGCAAACTGCTGGCCACCGGGCTCTCGTTCACCATCGCCGTTCAGGTCTTCGTTGTGGTCGGCGGCGTCACCAAGCTGATCCCGCTGACGGGTCTGACCACACCGTTCCTGTCCTATGGTGGTTCGTCGTTGCTGGCCAACTACGTCCTCGTCGCCCTGCTCATCCGCGTCTCCAACGCGGCCCGCGAACCCGATCCCACCAAACGGCGCCCCTCGCCGAAATCGGTGGACTCCCTGCCGACGCGGGCGGTGAAGAAGGCGTGAACACACCGATCCGCCGGGTGTCGATGGCCGTCGTCGTGCTCATCGTCATCCTGCTGGCGAATGCCACCTACGTGCAGGTCATCAAGGCCGACTCGCTGCGCAACGACACCCGCAACGACCGTGTGCTACTCGACGAGTACTCCCGGCAGCGCGGTGCGATCATCGCCGGCGGGCAGGTCATCGCCATGTCGCAGGCCACCGACAGCCGCTACAAGTACCTGCGACGCTATCCGCTGAACCCGCGGGCCTTCGCGCCGATCACCGGCTACTACTCGATCCAGTACGGCTCGGCGGGACTCGAGCAGTACGAGAACTCGATCCTGACCGGCAACGACGATCGGCTCTTCGGCCAGCGATTCACCGACATGTTCTCCGGGCGTGACCCGCGAGGCGGCAACGTCGTCACGACCGTCGACCCACGACTGCAACAGGTCGCCTACGACCAGATGAACAGCGGCGCCACCTGCGACGGCCCGTGCCGCGGCGCGGTCGTCGCGCTCGAACCGAGCACCGGCAAGATCCTGGCGATGGTCTCCACCCCCAGCTACGACCCGAATCTGCTGTCCAGCCACGACCAGGCCACTCGCGAGGCCGCCTGGGCGGTCGACACCGGACCCGACAAACGACTGCAGAACCGGGCGACCGACGAGATCTACCCACCCGGGTCGACATTCAAGATCGTGACGACATCGGCGGCGCTTCGTGACGGACGCGACGCCAACACGCAGCTGACCGCGGCGTCCACCTTCCAGCTTCCCGACTCCACCGCATCGCTGCCCAACTACGGGGATGAGACCTGCCCGGGCGGTAGTGGCACCGTCAGCCTGGCCGACGCCGTGAAGTACTCCTGCAACACCGCGTTCGCCGATCTGGTGCTCAACAAGATGGACGACGCGACGGCCAAACTCAAGCAGACCGCGTACCTCTACGGCTTCAACCAGTCCGGACCGAACATCCCGATGCCGGTGGCGCAGTCGTCGACCGGCGAGATCGCCGATCGTGCCGCCTTGGCGCTGTCGTCGATCGGGCAGAAGGACGTGGTGGTGTCGGCGGTGCAGAACGCGATGGTGGCCGCGACGGTGGCCAATGCGGGCGTACGTATGCAGCCATACCTGGTGGACAAGCTGCAGTCGGCCGACCTGCGCACGCTGTACACGACCCCACCGACCAACATCAACTCACCGA
Organism: Gordonia sp. NPDC003950; assembly: GCF_053605205.1. Lineage (NCBI taxonomy): Bacteria > Bacillati > Actinomycetota > Actinomycetes > Mycobacteriales > Gordoniaceae > Gordonia > Gordonia sp. NPDC003950. Next base: position 23,366 of record NZ_JBSGIT010000027.1, read on the forward strand.
TCACCCCCGAGCAGGCGGCCAGCCTGACCTCGATGATGGTCGGGGTGGAGAATTCCTCGGGGACGAGCAGCCCCGTGCAGATCGCCTCGAAGACCGGCACCGCCGAGCACGGGGACGCGTCGACCTCGACGCCGTATTCGTGGTATATCGCCTTCGGACCGTCCAACGACGCGAAGATCGCAGTGGCCGTCGTGGTGGAAAATGGGAAGTTCGGTGTGAGTTCGGTCGGTAATACTGTCGCCGGACCCATCGGCCGAGCGGTGATCAATGCGTATGTAGGAGGTGGACGATGACGTTGCAGAACGGCTCCATCATCGCCGACCGCTATCGGCTGATGCGTCTCATCGCCACCGGCGGTATGGGACAGGTCTGGGAAGCGCTCGACACCCGGCTCAATCGCCGGGTCGCGGTCAAGGTGCTCAAGGCGGAGTACTCCGACGATCCCGAGTTCGCCGCGCGGTTCCGCACCGAGGCGCAGACCACCGCCAAGCTGAACAATCCGGGCATCGCGAACGTCTTCGACTACGGCGAGACCGCCGATCGTGGTGGCGGCACCCTGGCGTATCTGGTGATGGAGCTCGTCGACGGTGAGCCGCTCAACGCCGTGATCTCACGGATGGGCCGGCTGTCGGTGACCAACACCCTCGACATGCTCGAGCAGACCGGCCGTGCGCTGCAGGCCGCGCACGGTCAAGGCCTGGTGCACCGCGACGTCAAGCCCGGCAACATCCTCATCACCCCGACCGGTCAGGTGAAGATCACCGACTTCGGTATCGCCAAGGCCGTCGACGCCGCACCGGTGACGCAGACCGGCATGGTGATGGGCACCGCGCAGTACATCTCCCCGGAACAGGCCACCGGCGACGACGCGACCGCGGCGTCGGATGTGTACTCGCTGGGCGTCGTCGGCTACGAGGCCCTGGTGGGTCGTCGACCGTTCCTCGGTGACGGCGCCATCACGGTGGCGATGAAGCACATCCGGGAAACCCCGCCGCCGCTGCCGGAGACGATTCCGGCCAACGTCCGTGAGCTCATCGACATCACGATGTCGAAGGATCCGAAGCAGCGTTACCCCAACGGCGGCGCCTTCGCCGACGCGGTGGCCGCGGTGCGGGCCGGTCATCGTCCGCCACGGCCGGGTGCCGCGGGTGCCGCCGGCGCGGCAGCTGCAGGGGCCGCACTCGGTGCCGGGGCAGCGGCCGCGGCGCGTCCGTCCACCCGCGCGATGAGCGGCAGCGCCACGGCTGCGGCCACACCCACCCAGCCGCCGCGGACCGCAGCCTCCTCGACCTCCGACAGTGGATGGACCACCGGTCAGAAGGTGCTCGCCGGGGTGGCCGCGGCGTTGCTTGTCGGTGCGATCGCGCTGATCGGCTACTACTTCGCCAGCGCCAACGACGACACACCCAGCACGCCGCTGCCGTCGTCGACGACGGTCACCGAGACCACCACCGAGCGGACCACGCAGACCACCGACGAGACGACAGAGGAGACCACCACCCGTCGTCCCACGCGGACCACCACCACCGAAGAGACCACCACCACCGAGGACACCACGACCCCGCCCACCCAGACGCCCGAGACGCCGACGACGACCGACACGGGGGCGGCGACCGGAACCGGCCCGTTCTGTCCGCCGATCTGCTTCTGAGCGCATGATGAGCACCCCACATCACCTCTCCGACCGCTACGAACTGGGCGAGACGCTCGGTTTCGGTGGCATGTCCGAGGTGCACTACGCCCGCGACCTGCTGCTCAACCGGGATGTCGCGATCAAGGTGTTGCGCGCCGATCTGGCCCGCGACCCATCGTTCTATCTGCGGTTCCGCCGAGAGGCGCAGAACGCCGCGAAGCTCAATCACCCGACCATCGTGCAGGTCTTCGACACCGGTGAGGCGGAGACCGAGGACGGTCCGCTGCCGTTCATCGTGATGGAGTACGTCGACGGTGAGACCCTGCGGGATGTGTTGCGCCGCAACGGTCCGGTGGCCCCGCGGCAGGCGATGACGTGGATGGCCGATGTGGCCGCGGCGATGGACTTCTCGCATCGCAACGGCATCGTGCACCGGGACATGAAGCCGGCGAACGTGATGATCGACTCGTCCGGGGCGGTCAAGGTCATGGACTTCGGCATCGCCCGCGCCATCAACGACTCCACCTCGACGATGACGCAGACGAGCGCGGTGATGGGCACCGCGCAGTACCTCTCCCCCGAACAGGCCCGCGGCATCAAGGTGGATCCGCGCAGCGACATCTACTCGATGGGCTGTGTGCTGTTCGAGCTGCTCACCGGCGAGCCGCCGTTCACCGGTGACTCCCCCGTCGCCGTCGCCCACCAGCATGTCCATGAGGACCCGCGGTGGCCGTCGGAGGTGCGCCCGGAGATCCCGCCGGAGCTCGACTCCATCGTCATGAAGGCGATGAGCAAGAACAAGGACAACCGCTACCAGTCGGCGGCGGAACTGCGTTCGGACCTGATCAAGGTGCTCGCCGGCGGGAAGCCGTCGGCGCCGCTGCTGATGAGCGAGGACGACCGCAACTCCCTGCTCGACTCGGGACCTCGGCGGGCCCTGCGCGCCGATTCGGGTCGCGTCCCGGTCGCGGGCAAGCACAGCGCCGACGATCCGCCGTTGCGGCGTCGCTCCCCGTGGCTCATCGGCGGTTCGGTGGCGATGGTGGCGGTTGTCCTACTCGGGCTGCTGCTGTGGTGGGCGCCGTGGGCGTCGGACAGCGCCGCGCAGAAGGTGGCCGTGCCTGCGGTGTCGGGCCTGTCGGCGGCCGATGCGCGTACCGCCCTGGAGCGGGCCGGGTTCACGGTGAACCAGGTCGACGAATCGAGTGAGACCGTGGACGCCGGCAGCGCCACCCGCTCGGTGCCCGGCGCGAACGTGCCGACCGCGGAAGGGTCGACGGTTCAGCTGTTCATCTCCAGCGGACGGCAACGCCAGCGGGTTCCCGACGTGCGCAACAAGACCGAGGCCGAGGCCGTCGCGATGCTCAAGGACGACGGTTTCACCAACGTCCGGGTGGACAAGGTGGATTCGCGGACCATCGCCGAGGGGCGGGTCGTCGACACCAACCCGGCGATCGGCACCGACGCGCCGATCCGGGATCCGCTGGTCGTGCGTGTCAGCACCGGCCCGAAGGAGGTGACCGTTCCCAGCCTGGTCGGCCAGTTCGAGTCGGCCGCCCGCTCCGAACTGGAGCAGCTCGGACTCGAGGTCGTCATCGTGGAAGGCGATTCGGATCTGCCGCAGGGCCAGGTGGTCAACGCCTCACCCACCAGCGGGACGACCGTCGAGCAGGGTTCCACGGTGCAGCTGACCATCTCGCGCGGCAACATGATCGTCGTGCCCAACCTGTCGGGACAGACCGTCGATCAGGCCCGATCCACGCTGCAACGGGCCGGGTGGAACGGGACCCTGACCCAGACGACGCGCAATGTGGCGCTGGGCAGTCCCGACGACGGCAAGGTGCTCTCGCAGAGTCCGGGGAACGGGGCCAAGCTCCTCAAGAACGGTTCGGTCTCCGTCGTGGTGGGACGCGCGAGTCTGCTGCCCGGCTGATCCGGTGATCCCGGCGTTCGTCAGCCGAAGTGCGCGCTGAGCGTGGGCCCGATCGCCTCGGCCATCTCCGCCTCCAGCGCCCGCACCGCGGACTCGTCGATCGTGATGGCGCAGATCGTGAGCCAGTTGGCCAGCATGCGATGACCGCCCTGGGTGAGCACGCTCTCGGGATGGAACTGCACCCCGTGGATCGGCAGCTCGCGATGCTGCAGACCCATCACGATGCCCGACTCCGTGCGTCCGGTGACGACGAGGTCGTCGGGGATGGTCTCGGGAAGCACGGTCAGCGAGTGATAGCGGGTCGCGGTGAACGGATCCGGCAGTCCGCGCAGCACACCGACCTGATCGTGGAAGACCTTCGACGTTTTCCCGTGCAGCAGTTCCGGTGCGCGGTCGACGGTGCCACCGAACGCCGCCCCGATGGCCTGGTGGCCCAGACACACCCCGAGCAGCGGGACCCCGCCGTCGGCGGCCACCCCGACCAGCGGCATCGTCGCACCGGCTCGCTGCGGGGTTCCCGGACCGGGGCTCAACAGCACACCGTCGAAGCCGGCGACCGCGGCGCGCAGTGAATCGTCGGTGAAGGCGCCCTCGTCGTCGGTGAGCCGGGGGTCGTCGTTACGCCACACTGTCGCCTCGACGCCGAGCTGGCCGAGGTACTGCACCAGGTTGTAGACGAAGCTGTCGTAGTTGTCGATGACGAGGATGCGGCCGGTCGACGACGACACAGGTGTTGGGCTGGTCATCTGTGTGAGATTACCCGCCCTCCTTCACCCGTCTCGTGGCACCGACCTGGTGCGATACCGTAGAGGGCAAACGTGTATGTCCTACGACGTACACGTCGCCAGTACAACGCGAGGAAGTCATGCCGAAGTCAAAAGTCCGGAAGAAGACCGATTACACCATCAACCCGGCCAGCCGCACGCCGGTCAAGGTGAAGGTCGGTCCCTCTAGCAGCATCTACGTCGGCGTCATGCTCGGTCTCATGCTGCTCGGGCTGGCCTGGCTGATCGTGTACTACCTCGCGGCGAGCGCCACCACCTACGGCGGCGAGGGCCAGGCCCTGCATTGGATGGCCAACCTCGGTGCGTGGAACTTCCTGATCGGCTTCGCATTGATGGTCGCCGGCCTGTTGATGACCATGCGGTGGCGCTGACACCGGCGTCCGAGAGACCGCATCGGTGCTGGTCACAGCGGTGTTCGCGTTATCCACACTGTGTAAATTACATGTGTGTAAGTCATCCCCACTGTGAGTAAGTCCTGTGGATAACTCTGCCGATTCCTCCACACGTGCGTGGGCGACGCCCATGCCCGCGGTCGCCGCGCTGCTCGTCGGCGGTGCCGCGCTGCTGCTGTGTGCGATCCTCGTCTCCACCGATGCGGCGGGTCGCACGATCATGGCGATCGCCGGGGCGATGCTTCTCGGATTCGGTGCCTACGCGGCCCTGATCCGGCCGCGCCTGTCGGTGACGACCGATCCGTCGCCGACGCTGGCGATCCGGCGGATCGGTGGGGAGATCACCCTGACGCCCGCCGAGGTGATGCGGATCCGGATTCTCTCGATGCGGCGGATCGGTAGGCGCTCGGGCCAACTGGAGATCGATTACGGCCCGGCGGACTCCGAACCCAAGCTGATCGTGTTCAGCCGCTGGGATCTGGGCGCCGACCTGCTCGACGTCGTCGACGCCCTCGCCGACGCGGGCTATCCGGTGGAGGATTCACGACGCTGATGCCGTGTGAACGGCCGTCTCAGCGTACGTAGACCATGATCGGGCCGCTGTAGGTCACGGCGACGATCACGCTGATGGCGATCGCGGAGACCAACAGCAGGGCGGCGCCCGACCAGCCGACGATGTTCGCAGCAGACTCTGATCGACCCGACGCCGGCAGCAGCCTCGGGGCGAAGATGAAGGCGGCCGTCGACGCGGCGCCGAAGATCAGTCCGCCGACGTGGGCGGCCATCGAGATGCCGGGGATGGTGAACGACATGACGAGGTTGATCGCGATGATCGTCAGCACCGGCGCCGGCGATATCCGCAGGCGCAGGACCACCACGAGCATCGCGCCCATCAGGCCGTAGATCGCGCCGGAGGCGCCCGCCGATCGGGTCTCGTTGCCCTGTAGCAGCATCACCGCAGCGCTGCCGCCGAACAGTGCCGTCATGTACACCATGACAAAACGACCTATGCCCAAAGCGATTTCGAGGTCACGTCCCAGGATGTACAGCGACACCATGTTCACCGCGAGGTGAATCAGGCTGTAGTGCAGGAAACCGGCGGTGAGCAGTCTCCAGTACTCGCCGAGGAAGACGTTGCCGCGGACGAGTTCGCCGTGCAGCAGCGGGGCGGAGATCTGCACGTCGAAGGAACCCGCCGCGTACACGGTGTAGGCGAACACCGCGACGTTGATCGCGATCAGGGTGTAGGTGGCGATGGGGCGCCGTGCCGTGCGGACGCGGGCGACGACGGGCCGCACCCCGCGGTCACCGAAGCCGGGCCGCGTCACCTGCTGCGTTCCCTGATCGCGGACGCAGTCGACGCACTGCGCACCGACCGCGGCCGGTCGCAGGCACTCCGGACAGGCCGGCCGCCCGCACCGCGTGCAGGACAACGCGGTGGGGCGGTCGGGATGTCGGTAACAGACCGCCGTCGGACCGGCGGTGGGGATGGTCAGGCGACCTCGATCTTCTCGATGACCACGGCGTCGAGCGGACGATCGGAGCGGTCGGTGGAGGTGGTGGCGATCGCGTCGACCACCTGCTGCGACGCGGGATCGGTGATCTCACCGAAGATGGTGTGCCGACGGTTCAGGTGCGGGGTGGGGCCGACGGTGATGAAGAACTGCGATCCGTTGGTGCCAGGTCCGGCGTTGGCCATCGCCAGCAGGTAGGGGCGGTCGAACTGCAGCTCCGGGTGGAATTCGTCCTTGAAGCGGTACCCCGGTCCACCGCGACCGGTGCCGGTGGGATCGCCGCCCTGGATCATGAAGCCCTCGATGACCCGGTGGAAGACCGAACCGTCGAAGAACGGACCGGAGTTGCCGCCCGATGCGTTGGGCTCGCTGTACTCCTTGGTGCCCTCGGCGAGACCGACGAAGTTGGCAACGGTCTCGGGTGCGTGATTGCCGAACAGGTCGACCTTGATGTCGCCGCGATTGGTGTGAATGATGGCGGTCTGTGTTGATGTGCTCACACACCCATCCAACCAAATCGTGACGACGTGGTGGGCGACTAGCACCGGACGTTTCCACCTGGCACCCTGTGGGCATGTCGAAGAAGTACGTGTTGTTGCTCGTCGGGGCGGCGGTGGCCGCGGTGTCCACCACCGTCGGCGCGGTCATTCTCCTCCGACGCAGTCGCACCGAGATCCCGCCGGTGTCGGCAACCGTGCCCCGGGTGGAGGACTTCGCCCGTGACGACGCCGTGGACTCCGTGGCGCCCGACGCCGGCGCCCAGACGCCCGATATCTCGACCGACGGTCCGGCCAACGGTTCGGCCGAGGCGTCCTGAGGGTAATTTGGACCGGTGAGTTCCGACGACAGCCGCCCTCCGGGCGAGCCTCGCCCCGATGGCGCCTCGAGCGATGATGCGCCGGGCGGATCGTCGACGTCGTCGACATCCGGCTCCGGTGGATCCACCGGCGGCTGGTCGGTGCCCGGATCCGGTGACACCCCGACTCAGTCCCCGACGCGGACGCCGAGTGCCGGCCCGGCGTCGAGCGAATCGTCACCATCAATCCCCCGGCCGAGTACCGGTGGCGCGACCACCCCAGACGAGGGCACCGGCGCGGCGTCCGCACCGTGGGAACGCCCGCCCACCGCGCCGCTGAGCGGCTCCAATCCCTCGCTGCGGGTTCCGCGGCCGAGCGCGCCGCCCGGTCCGGTACCGCCGAGTGCTCCCGAAAACGTTTCCTCTCCGCGTGGTCGGCCCGCGCCGGGTGCTCCTTCGCCCGGTACTCCTGCACCGCCGACCGCGCCCGGGTCGTCGAACCCACGGTTGCCGGTGGCCGATGCCGGTGTCCCACCCCGCCCCGATCGGATGTCCTCCACGGGCCAGGGACCACGACCCCCACAATCGTTGGGCGGCACCGATTCTGGGCCTCGTCCGGCGCCGATGTCCACCACCGGTCAGGGACCACGACCGGGGGTGCCGTCGACGACGGGGCCGGGACCACGACCGGGCCCCGGGGTGCCGTTGACCACCGGTCAGGGACCACGACCGGACGGACCCTCGACCACCGGCCAAGGCCCACGACCGGGGTGGCGTGGTGGCCCGCCGCCCGGCGCACGCCCCGGTACGGGCACACGGATGCCGCCGCCACCCGGACGGCGACCACCGCCCGGCGCACCGATCCCGCCCGGCGCACGTCGGCCCGGCCCTCCGCCCGGTGTTGTCGGCCCGCAGCGCCCGCCGGGTGTCCCCGTCGGCGAGCCGTCGGAAACCCAGAAGGCGACCGACGCGCCGAACAATCTCGCAGAGAACAACCCCACACCGAGCAATCCCGGGAATCCGGCGCTGGCGTACTCGGCTGTCACCGAGAAGAGCCCCGCCGATCCGATCGCCGGGGCGCCCGAGCCGCGGCAGGCCGCGGAGACCACCGCGGCACCGTCACTGTCCAAGGAGTCGCCCGTGTCCGGGCAGGGAACCAGCACGCGCCGTCCCGGCGCGCCCGCACGACCCACCAAGTCGGGGGCAGCACCGAGATCCGGTCCCACTCCGGGGACCAACACCCTCGCCATCTGGGCGATGGTGCTGTCGGTGCTGGGATGTGTGTCGCCGGTCGGGCTGTACCTCGGATACCGTGCACGCGGCCAGATCCGTCGGACTCGTCAGTACGGTGAGGCCTTCGCCCAGGTCGCTATCGTCGTCGGCTGGGCATACATCATCGCAGCTGTCGTCGCCATCATCGCGTATGTCTTGTTGCTCGTCCTTCGTTGAGCAAGCTGCAGTTGATGGTTCAACGATCGTGTCATCCGACCCGACGACAGGCTGCGTGAACTTCCGACCCGCTATCACAGATTTATTTGTGATCCGGCATGTCTGATTGTCCAGAGCTGATGACCTGGGCTATTTCCGTTCATGCCGTCGCGTCGATGATGTGTCCCGTAGCATCGGCTTCATGATCAGACGTCCACTTCTGATTTTGTCCGGCCTGGCCATGGTGGTGGCAGGCGCGCTTCTCGGTCCCGCACCTCAGGCTGCGGCGGCTCCCAACTGTCCCGATGTCGAGGTCGTATTCGCCCGCGGCACCGTTGAAACCGCACCTCCTGTCGGCGTCACCGGCGAATCGTTCGTCGCAGCGCTACGTAGTCAGCTTCCCGGTCAATCGGTGGCTGTCTACGGCGTGAACTATCCGGCAGGCAGCAACTTCAACAATCGCGTCGCCTTCGTCGAAGGTGTGGTGAAGGGTGTCAACGACACCCAGCGGCGCGTCAACTACCTGGCTTCGGCCTGTCCGTCCACGGACATCGTCGTCGGCGGGTACTCACAGGGCGGGGTCGTCGCGACCTACGCCCTGGGGAACAAGATCCAACTCGAACCCCGGTATCAGCAGTACGAGGACCAGGTGCCGCCGGCGTTGAGTCCCGACGTCGCGTCGCACGTGAAGGCCGTCGTGCTGTTCGCTCCGCCGTCGGAGCAATGGATTCGGCAGGTCGGTGCCCCACCGATGAATGTCGGTCCGCTCTACGCGCGCAAGACGAAGAGTTACTGCATCGCCGGTGACGTCGTCTGTGACGGTGCGCCCGTGGGTCAACCCAACGGGCTGCACGTGCTGTACGCGGTCAACGGCATGACCGTTGACGCTGCACGGTACGTCACCGCGCACCGCTAGACCTCACCTGACCAAACCAGTCCACCCCTCGCCGTCGGCGGGGGGTGGACGTGTCTTACCCTGCGCCATGCGCGGAGGATGGGTGGTGTTGGTGAATGTGGGTGATACAGCAGCTGCGTTGTCGCATACGACCCACATTGAGATCAGGGTGAAGAGATAGACGAAGAGGTGGTGGGTGGTGGAGCCTAGGAGATTCGATATCTCTAGGACTGGAACCGCTGCCGTCCACGTCGCCGACAGGCGTCAAGGGCGTCGGCGGTCGCCTGTGATGGAGCGGTTATCTATAGGTCTTCCACGACGAGTCGAGTAGCCCTGGGCACGACTGGATTTCGGCGCCGTTTTCCTCCTTGCCGGTCACAACCAGAGGAAAGCTTGGTGAGAACGTGTCCACGGTTCGTGTGGAAATCTCACTGCCGGGCCCACTCAACCTCCGCAGGCCTTTGCGGGCCAGGCGCGCACGAGGTGGATGTGCTTATCAGGCTGCGGCGATCTTTGTATTGCTGATCGGCACGTCGATGCGGTCTCTGGCAACGACGATCCCATCCTTTATGACGTAACACTCGACAACGTGCTCGCCCTTGAAGTCCGAGTGCTCGACCCGTTTGTTCTTCCTGGTCGATTTCACTATCTGGCCGCGGATCATGTCGCGCCGTTCGGCCTCGGGCCCGCGATTGAGGACTTTCCACCTCACGTCGAAGGGCTCTCTGACTGAGCAGTCAGTCACCCAGAACCTGAGGCTCTTGTCCGCCCTCAGCAACGCGCCTGTCCGCAGCATCTGCCGCAACCTGGTCGGCCTCCATCCGTCCTGTGTTACCTCGCAGTCAATCGTTACCGACTCCGAGATGTCGACAGGGAACAAGTTCTCGATGAACTCTTCAGTGTCCCGATGCGCCTTCGCTTCCTTGGCGGCGGTCGTCGTCAGAGGCACCGCGGTTCCAAAAACCTCCCGCCACTTTTCGTTGGCTGCTGCCTTGCCTTCCTGCCCAATCGCCTCGAGGCAGCGGTTGTACGCCTTCTTGGCCTTCGGTTGGAATTTGGCTTTGACGTTCACTCGCTGGCGACTTCCCAGAGCGAGGTAGTAGGCCTGCTCGGGCTCGTCCTTGAGGAACGCGAAGAAGTCTCGTGCCATGGTGTCGAAGGTCCCGGTGCCGGCCGAGTCATACTCCTCGGTCTGCGCGAAGAAGTTGTAGACGAGGGTGTCGATGAGCAGGCCGCCCATGTTGACGCCGTTGGCGTTCTTCCACGCGCGGGCCATGCGTGCCAGATGTCGCATGTTGGTCGAGGTGCGGTTGTTGCAGTCCTTCGTCGCGGCAATTTCCTGGCGCGGCTTGGTGACTTTCCAGGTCTCGGATTTAGTGTCTGGGTAGTCGAAGCTCCCGTCGTCGTTTGCGAAGGCGGGCTGCACCTCAAATTTGAATGCGTTGCTGGTGAATTTCACGCGAACCACGCACTGGTCGACGCGGACCTCTGTGTTTGGGTACCGGGCCTTGAGGTCGTCGCGGACCCTTTCGAGCATGCGCCGCGGACCAGTTTCGCTGTTGTAGTCGGGGCGAAGCGCTGGCGGGAGGATGTAGACCATGTCGAGGTCGGATATTCCCTTGATGGCGGTGTGCCGCCCGAATGAGCCCACCATCAGCTTGTAGTCGGTACATGCGTCCTTGGACCTGAAATCCTTGTTGAGTGCTTTGGTGATCTCGTCGCGGCGCGCTGCGATCGCTATCGCAGTGTCGCCTACCTTGAGGTTTGCGAGCAGGGTGTCGAAGATTTCGGATGTCTTCACGATTGGCCTTCGTTGTTGTTGAGCCGGAGTCTTTCTGGGAGGAGCAGGTCGATCTCTCGCGCAGTGAACGTCATCTCCTCGTTGTCCTTGAGTCCCTCTTGCGCCCGCTTGAACGCACCGCTGCCAGTCCGCGGTGCGGACGCGTAGATGTCTCCTGTGGCCTTCTGAAGCTCGTCGCGGCGAGTTCGTGCGTCAGCGTCGGAGATCGCACCTGACATGAGGTCGGCAACGAGCGAGATGTATGACTCTCTGATGTCCCAGAGTTGAGCGGCAACGTCACGGTGAGCGTTGGCCTCCTCTTCGTACTTGAAGGTCTTCGCTCCGAGGCTTGTCCAGCTGACAAGGAGTGCGATGGATGACGTGGTAAGGCTGGTCACCGCTTCGCTGCCGAGCAGTCCGACCACCGAAGCCAAGAACGTGCCGGAGCTGATAGCGGTGAGGGCGATGAGTAGCCCTTGTTGCCACCGGTGTTTGGTGAAGCAGATGTCGGCCTGCTTTTGGCGAGTTTTGTCGCTGTAGACGATACGTCCGTACGCTTCACGCACCTGGGCCAGTAGGTAAGGATCGCAGTCTGGCGTGCGTCGGTTGATGTCTGTCAATCTGCTCCCATCGTCGTCAAGCGTCTCCTGCGCTGCATCCGATGTCGGGTGCATACCTGCGCTGCTAATCATGGCGGTCGCCACCGACAGTTCGGTCCGATGGGGTGTGCATGACGCGGCCTTCAATCAGTCGACTGCGAAGTGTTTGATTTTCCGTGGTGAGTTGTGCGAGTTGTTCTGCCAGTTGGTGGTTTCGAGCATTCGCGGCGGCAAGTTTGGTGCGGAGGGATTCGAGTGTTGCGGGTGACGCTGGCCGTGGCCCCGCAGTCGGGGCGGACATTGTCCTACGGCGGACAATCTCCGCACGCAATTCGGTGTGTTGGTATAAGAAGCTCGTCGAGACTCCTGCTGTCCGGGCAACAGCGACGAAGGTGATGGGCTGGCCGGTGTTGTGCAGCTTGGTGATTGCCCTCTGTGCTCGGGCTTGTGATTCATCGGTTCTCGCAGTGGCCGCGGCACACAGTCGTGCGGTTCTTTCGTCGCGATCTGTAGTCACGTCGTTTCCTGGTTCTGGTTGATCTCGTCGATGAGCTTGGTGACTTTGTCGAGCATGGTCGCGTTGATTGCTGTGACCTCTGTGTCGCCGTGTTCTTCGGCGTCTGCGACAAGGCGTCGCAGTTCGTCGCGGTGGGCGATATGGGCACCAAGGAATACCCGGCCGCCGGGGTCGTGGAATGAGCAGTCCAGGCAGGGGTTCGGGCGGAACTCGCAGCGCTGAGATGAAGGCAGGGTGCAGAATCCGTTGGGTAAGGCTGCGGTGAACTTGGCCCGGAGGCGTTCGACGTGGGCGTCAGCGTCGGGGGCTTCGATGTCCCAGAATTCGCGGGCTTTTCGGGCGAGGGTGTCGTCGGTGATGCGAGCGTATGCGGACGTCATGGTGTCGCTCTGGTGACCGAGAAAGTCTCGGACTTCTTGCTGTGTCCATCCGTTGTTGAGCAGAGTCATTCCAACGGTGTGGCGGAAGCGATGCACATCGCCACCGGAGATCGTCTCGCCGGTGATGGTTGATGTGGTGATGCCGAGTTGGGTGAAGAGGGCCGAAAGCTTATGGCGGAGACCACTTGTCGACCAGGGTTGGGTTCGCCCGGAGGCGGCGCTGGAACGTCCGCCTGGGAAAAGGTGTTCGGCGTCGGGACTGTAGGTGTCGCGGACTCGGGTTTGTTGCTCCCGGATAATCGCGGCAAGCGTGTCAGGGATGGGGATTCGACGCCATGCTCGGGTTTTCGGCATCCAGTACTCGACCCAGTAGCCGGCCTGGGAGTGGTGAAGACAGTCGATGGGGAGGGCGACAAGCTCAGAGATCCGGCATCCAGCCCACCGTGTGGTGGCGATCATTGCCCGCAGGGTCGGGTCGGTATCGGGGTTGTTCACGATCAGTTCGTCGACCCGTTCGATGACGTCGGGTGGGAATGGCCGGGGTTGACGCGTCTTACGGTGAACATTTTCACCGCGCCTCAAATAGACGGCCGACCCGAGGTCGGCGGCAATTCCGCTGTCGTGCAGGGTTTCCAGCAGGTACGCCCCCGTGTTGGCCAGTCGGGGGTCGGCGTTGGTGTCTGACTGGCGCGTCCACGCGAGGTAGTCGAGGAACACCGGCCGCGTTACGTCGGGTGGCTCCGGCACTTGGTCGTTGAGGGTGAGGTAGCAGGCGAGCTGTCTGGCGGCGCGGGCCCAGTGGGTGAGGGTGCCCCATGACAGCGTTGCGGTGGTGAGTTGGCGGCGGGCAAGGTCCTTGACGGCTACCCGGAGCCACGGCACCGAGATAGTGCTCCAGTCGATCGCTGTGTGCGTTGCTCCGGACTGCTCCGCATCGAGGAGGAATTCGAATCCGTCGACCCAGTGCCAGTGATCCTCGGCCCACAGATTCGGGTTGGTCGCGCCGTTGAGTAGGCGGAAGAATCGGCGGATGTAGGGAGCGCAGAGAGTCTCGAAGGAACTGGTGTAGGGCCATTCTTGGCGGCAGAACATCAGCCAGTCGTCAGCATTGCGTTCTGTGAGTGACGCGGTGATCCTGGACTCGGCGGTGGTGATGAGAAGGATGAGAAACCGTCGCAGACTTGCGTTGCAGGTCCAGTCTCCTCGCTGGACCTTCGTGGCGACGACGAAGCGCATCTCGTCGGCCGCGGTGGTGGGGAGCCGTCGAAAATCGACAACCTGCGTCGACGATCGACCGCGGGGTCGCCGGGTGGGTTTGGCGTCAGTCGCGGCCCATTCGGTGAAGTCCGATGGCTGACCTGCACGAAACCACTGGAAATAGTGCGCGTAGCACAGGCCAGAGCGATCTCCGGTTATCGCTGGTCCACCGAGCCAGTAACGCTCTCCATCACAGGGATTGACGGCGCAGGTTTCAATTCCTTGGATTTTTCGCCTGCGGTCTCCCGCTGGTTCGACGACCTGCCACGTCGGTGCGCACCATGGTCCATCGGGTATAGCGAGCGTTCTGCCCACCGATTGTGTTGTGGACGTATCCCGTTTGCGTCCGTTCATCGTCATCGGACGTCATCGTGGGAGGTGGCCGGCCACAGGAGATGTTCAGTCTGTTTCATCTTGTCGGCGAGGTCGTCGCTGGCGATGTGGATGTATACGTCGGCGCTCGCTGCGTGGGACTGACCTAGCCGGGCGGCGATCTCTGGTGCCGTCCACCCGGCCCTCGCGAGGGCGGTAGCGTGGGTGTGTCTGAGCATGTGGGGGTGGAGGTAGTCCAGACCCGCTGCAGCACCAACGGTTTCGATCAGCTGGTATGCGTTGGAATAGGTCATTGGGCCACCGATGGGTGCGCGCGTGAGGTTGACGAACACGTAGTCACTGTCCACGTCGGCGACCTCTCCGAGGAGGTACGCGGCGTAGAGATCGAAGAATCGTCGGGGCGCGTCGACGCTGAACTGTGCTCGCTGTTTCGACAACGCCCCATTCTCGTTGTCCTCTCGCCGGTGTATTCGCACTTGTCGTCGCATCAGATCGAGGTCGCTGTGTCGTAATCCGAGGGCCTGCCCTATTCGGAGTCCAAGGTCGTAGAGAGCCGAGAGGAGCAATCGGTCGCGATCTGTTGAGGCGGCTGCCAGGAGTTTGCCGAAGTCCGACTCGAAATCGATCGTCTTGACTGTCTCTGCTGGCTTGCGGCTGGGCTGCGTCAGTCGTGACACTCCGCTGGGGTTTCGTTGCTCAATGTGTGCGAGGAAGCTGTGAGATCGGCGCGGGAGTCTGGATGGGTTACGTGTCAGGACAAGCTGTTTCGGTCCTCGCCCTTCGACGCGGTGAAACTCGTAGAACTCGCGTACAGCGGCGCTGACGGCCTTGACCGTTCCCTGGGCTCGCCGGTTCCTCTGTGTCTGCAACGGCGGCAAGCCTGCTGTGAGAGCGCCGACGAAGTCGCAGACCGCATCGAATGTGACAGTGTCCCAGTCGATTCCACGTGCTGTCAGCCATCGGTAGTACAGGCTCAGGTGGCGGGCGTAGGAACGCACAGTGTTCTGGGACCGGCCGATCGCCCGCATCCAGTGCAGGAACTGCTCGACCTCAGCAACTGGTAGGCCAACGTCGTCGACAACAGTCCAAGAGGCGGCGCCGTTCACGGTCACAGGCGCCGCCCTCACTGCGCATCCTGGGCATCACCGTCATCGCGTGGTTTGACCGCGATTCCGGTCCGCAGGTCGTCGGCCTGCTGCTGAGCAGGTAGGGGATATGTGGCGGCGCCCTGCTGGCCCGCACCGGTGCCCGGCAGCCACTTCATCCGACGTTTGCGCCAGGTTTGGTACTGAGCCTGCGCTTTGTCCATCGGGACCTCGATGGGCGGCCAGTCTACGCCTGGTGCGCTGATCCAGATGTGGGTGATGTGCGTCTGCATCGGGTCGTAGTCCCACGTGAGCTCACAGTGAGTGGGGTCTCCGACGAGGTCGAGCGTCTCGGAATCCTGCTTGCAGAAGGCTGCGCGCCGGACATTGGTGGGTTGCGTCTCATTGTGGTGGATCGCCAGGTACGCCTTCCCGTTTGCCACCCCGGGCCATACGTAGGGGTCAACCGCGATATGGCGCGGCGGGTGCTTCTTCGGGGTGCCGATCCATGCGGCTGTGCCGGCCGCCGCCATGCCGGCAATGGAGGTACCGCGGATCAGCGCATCCAGCTGGGTTCTGAAGTGTGCGGAATGCCCCTCACACTGCGTGTTCCATTGGTCCACCGCGGCGAGCAGCAGGGCGCCGACGCCGATCGATACCTGACGCAGCACACGCCGCGTCTCCTTCCGAGACATCAACTCTTTCGAGGTTGAATTCTTATCCACCGCACCCGCCTTTCAACTTGAAATCTTGCCCAGAATCTTGCAGACCGTGGTAAGGTTTGGAACGTGCGACACGCCGTGACCAGCGACAATCCAGTCAGTCGAAAGTGCGTGGCTCTTCGTGGCGATATTCGTCACAGAAGCCCCACCCGTTGCAGGGCAAATGCTGTGCCGGAACGTGAAGTCGCAGATCACCCGGTGTTTCTGCGGGGCTTGAGAGCAACACGCGGTTACGGTCTGTGGAACAAGGATGGGGACCGGATGTGGAGGCGATCGTGACGGCACCAGACCCGCATGCACAGGCAAATAGTGTGATGGTGCAGCTCAACAGGCTGTCGTGCGGATGGTCGATGAAGCGGCTGGCAGATGAAGCGGGTGTGTCCTCCTCGCACGTGAGCCGGGTCGAGGCCGGGATACTCCCACTCGCGGGCCAGGCTCTCGATGACTATGCGCACGCCCTGCATTGCCCTGCGGAAGCTCTGTGCGTGCCGTTCTCCCGAACTCCTGCGGAAGGGACGCATTTCAGGGCAAACGCGAGCGCAGCAGAGTGGAAACGTGATCGCGTGTGGGCCCGAGCCAACCTCGTCGCCATGCGTATTGGTCGGCTCGCCGAGCGCGCCGACCTCGACCCCGCACTCTCACTTCCACAGCTCGACCCGACCGACTATGCCGCCGAGGGCGGCGAGATCACTGTCGCGCAGGTGCTGCGGCGACTATGGAGAATCTCCGGACCAATCGCTTCCATCAGCAAGCTCATCGAAGCGGCTGGCGTCTTCATCGTGAAGGAGGACTTCGAGGACCCCGACGTCGATGCGGTGACACTTCGCGCAGGAACGCATCACCCACACGTCATCTACCTGAATGCCGCGCGGCCGGCAGACCGGATGCGCATGACCCTTGCCCACGAACTTGGTCACCTTGTGATGGATGCCATCACGCTGGTGAGTCCCACCGAAACCGAGCGCAGAGCAACGTCGTTCGCATCAGAGTTTCTCGCGCCGATCGACGACATTGGGTTCGATCTCGACCGCGTCTCGATTCGCACCGTGCATGAACTCGACGAACTACGGCTGCGGTGGGGAGTCAGCGAAGCATCACTGGTCGTGCGGGCACATCAGCGCAACGTCCTCTCCGACTACCAATACCGGTCGATGTTCCGGCTACTCAACGAAACTGGCCGCATGTACGGTCCGCGCCTCGGAGTCGCCACCGAGGAACCCACCCTCACACGGCACCTTCTCGAACAACTCTCCGCCGGCGGATACAGCGACGCTGAGCTCGACGACATCACGCTCCTGTCAGCACCTCAACGCGCGGATCTGTTCGACATTCCCAGCAATGGAGCTGCACACCGACACCTGAGCATGGTGTAGCCGGAAACGGTGGCAACCACTGGTTGGAGCCCGAATCGGGTTCGCGAGGACCAGTGGAAGCCACTACCCCACTCCACCAAACAGTCACTGGCTCACGAACAAGATGACGCCGCAGGTAGTCGCCAACACCGTGTTGTCAGCGACGGATCGGGAGCACTTGGACGGGTAGTCCTACAGGCAAGGAACCGGCGGCTCTACGCCGAATTACGTTGGCAGACAGATAGAATGCAGCGCAGCAGATACCTGGGAGAAGTGAACGAGGCAACACGCAAAAAGAACCTTGCGATGGGATGGCGGCTCGCCGCCAACCGCGGCTTTACGTCCGCCAGTGTGCCCGATCCGCCTAGTGTCAACGATCAGTAGGAACGCGCCGAGGGGCCGCTCGACCAAGCGCATCATTGAGGCTCGCTACCGCTGTCCGCAAGTCATCGACGACGGCTTGCAAGTCCAGGTTCTGTTGCAACAGCTCGTCATATTCGGCGCGACCGACGCAGTTCCCCTCAACGTGCATGTGGAGGTCGCCAGCAAGTTCTTCCCGAGCATCGTGCACCGACGCTGCAGATACTCGAGTTCGTCCAGGTCGCACAGAAGTAGAAAGCTCGCCGTCCGCGAGTCGCCGGGAGATCGTGGAGACGCTGACATTGAGCAATCTCGCAGCGTCTTGCAGCGAGTACCCATCATCGTCATTTGACGGCCAACTGATATCGTGCACGCTTCACCTCCTGTCACCTCCTCTTGCTAGTCTGTCATTACAACGTCAAATGACATCCGTGTAGTTTGCGGTTTGCGCTCTTGCGCAGCGCACGGCAGAGTGTCGATTAGAACGTACGTTCGATGGTGAGGTGGGCAATGACGGTCGTAGTCGACAACACGAACGTGGTAAGGGCCGGAGTTCCGTCGTCGCTGGACAGCGGCTGCCCAGCATGCGGCTTCAGTCTCTGGCTGCCGATCGCTGAACTCTCCGTGTCTCGGGTTGGCCTCTACGACGATGCGAGATTTCCAGGTCGCGTGATCGTCTCGGCCATTGAGCATTTCGACCACCTTGACGATGTGGAGCCCAGCTACCTGGCGCAATTCATGGTGGATGTTCAGCGTGTCAGTTCAGCACTTCGGTCGCTCGGTGACGTGGAGCGAACCAACATGGCCATCCTGGGCAACCGCGACGCACACGTGCATGCACACGTCTTCCCTCGCAGGCTCGACGATGCCAATGCTGGCCGAGCACCTTGGGATCAAGCGCCACCCCACACGAAACTCAGTCCCGAGACCCGTAATCGGATTTGCTCAGAAATCCGGTACGCGCTGCTTGGCTAGAACAGCATGTAGCTCTTCGTCGCCTCAATGACGTTGGGAGACGTGAAGATCGCCGCCAACGCATCATCCAACTCGTCGGCCGACGCCTTGAGTGCCATGTAGTCAGCGTCCTGCTCGCGATCATCCCAATCGATTCCATCGAACCTCTGGCGCTGCTCCTTTGATCCTGTAGCCGCCAGAAAATCATTCAGCACCCGACACACCACCCTCGTGTTCTCGACAGCGTCAGCGTCATCGAGTCGGGTAGTAGTCGCGATCAGCCGGCACAGCGGCGGATCGTCGAACAGTGCAGCCAGCTCGTTGATGTAGGTATCGCGATCATTTGAGCTCGGCGAGACCGTGATTAGTGGAAGTACCGAACTGGCAAGCAGAATTTTCCTAGTGATTCTGAGCTTCAAGTACCGCAGAATCATCTTTTGCTGATCATGACTGCCGTCCCGCTTTGCCTGAAAATCGACCGTGATTGTCCGCCAGTACCGCAGCACGTCGTTGATCAGGAAGCGAGGAGGGCCCATCGAACTCCTGCTCGTGGTGTAGCGATCAATTATCGCCCGCACGATCTGCGATCTGATGTCACCGCCGGTGAGGCTGACCGACTCCAAGAGGATTTCCATCCGCCGCGTGTGCGAGATGTTGGTGTCGTCTTGAAGCCCCACACGTTCGATCAAATCGAACATCCCCACGGCCTGCCCAAAGATTCCGGACGCACCAGGCTTCCCGTCAAGCTCGGCCACTAACCGGTGAATCTGATGACCAGCATCGCGCAATGCCGCAAAACGCAGACTGCTAGAGACAATCAGGTAGTCGACGTCGCTAGCGTCTGAGTGTTCTTGCCGCGCCAAGGAGCCACACGCGAGTACATCGACGGTGTCAGGACTGATTCCCTCCACGCCCTCGATAATCTGCTGCACCTTACCTGCGAGCATCTCTCGAGTGCTGATCGACCGAGTGCAAAGATCCCGAAGTGTCCGCAACTCGTCGGCGGCGGGCACGATCTCAGCAACTGCGTCGCGAACATCCACCGGACGGCCACCTCTCACGTACGTCTGCCGCGAGGCCACCGACACCCGCTGCGCGAACATCAAGAGTGGAGACTAGGGGATTCGAACCCCTGACCCTCGCCTTGCAAAGGCGATGCTCTACCAACTGAGCTAAGTCCCCTTGTTCAATTATTCAAGCCCACCGTCGCGGACATGTCCACGACAGCGAACCCGCAGGTTCTCAGCCTCTCACCTGGCGGAGCTCCAGATAAAATTCGAACTCCTGACATCTGCCTTGCAAAGGCAGCGCTCTACCAACTGAGCTAAGGCCCCTCGCCGACCGTGTGATCGACGTTTTCGGGTCGGGATCTCGCGCTGCGAAACCGCTGCTGCGAGTGATCCCAGTGGGCCTAGGAGGACTTGAACCTCCGACCTCTTCGTTATCAGCGAAGCGCTCTAACCGCCTGAGCTATAGGCCCTTGAACCGAGGACAGAGATTACCCGACGTAGTGCCCGGACACCAAAACGCCTCCGGAACACCGGCTCTGACCTGCGCCGATCCTCTAGTCGAGGTCGGCGAGCGTGACCTCGAGTCCGCCGACCATATCGGCCACCAGGTTGTAGATGTAGGCACCGATGGTGGCCAGCGCGGTGATTAGGATTCCGTTCACGACGCCGAGGATGCCCGCGTACAGAAACACGCTGCCGGCACCGATGATGTCGCCACTGGTGGCACCGTCGGCGGTCACCAACGTTCCGAAGGAACTGTTGACCTGTTCCCACACACCCATGCCGTCGAGGACCAGGTAGAGCACGGCCACGGCGATCATCCAGATCACAAAGCCGACGATGGCGAGCACGCCGACCACCTTGAAGGTCGCCCACGGATCGAGACGGCGGACCTGAACGGCGGCGCGCAGGGCTCGTCCGGAGCCGACCTGCGTCGGTGCGGAGCGGGTCGCCACACCGGCCGCAGCCGCAGCGGCACCCGCTCGTGTCGCCTCGCCGGAGGTGTGGTGGATCTCGTCGAGGTCGGGCAGCTTCTCCCCCGCCGACGGTTCGCGTGCGATCGTCCGCGTCGGTGTCTCCACAAACCGGCCGCGGGGTGCCTCTGTCGTCGGTGCGGCCGGACCCACCGGCGGCGCGTCGAGCTTCTTCACCGGTGCCTGCTGGCCACTCATGCTCGCGGCGGCGGTGCCACTGCCGGTGACCACGCCGCGCGGGGTGCCGGTGCGGCCGTTGACGATCTGTTCGGTCGGGGCGCTGCTCGACGGCATCGGGGCCTGCGCCGAACCAACCGGGTTGGTGCCGTCGGGGCCACCCGGACCACGCTGCCACGGCGGCACCAGACCACCGCGCTGCGGACCCGGCTGGGGACCGGACGTCGACGGGGAAGCTCCGGACGGCGATCCGGCAGTGGGAATGCTCGTCGTGGTGGCCACGTCATCGGAGGCACCCGACGCCGTGGGTCCCTTCGCCGGGGACGGCGATGTCTTCTTGTCCGGGTCGTTCGGTTGGCTCACTGGCGTCTTATCCTCACTCGGCACGTCCGCGGTGGCTTCCTACTGCTCTGGCCGCAATGGCTCCACCCTAACCGTTGTGGCCGTCACACAAGTCGAGCCACGACGCTGTTCCGGCGTCGCGGCCCGTCTTGTGTCCGAATTGTTTTGTTGGCGAAGTGGCCCTCGCCTACCCGAGGGTCCTCTACTCGGCGTCGGGGTCGGGTTCGTCGGCGTTGCGGGCAATCGCCAGCAGCGTGGTCCCCTCATCGAGGTTCATCAGGCGCACACCCTTGGTCTGGCGACCGGCCTTGCGGACCTGCTTGGCCGCCGTGCGGATGACGCCGCCACCGGAGGTGATGGCGTACAGCTCGGTGTCGTCGTCGACGATGAGGGCGCCGATCAGGGTGCCGCGTCGACGATCGTGCTGGATCGTCAGGACGCCCTTGCCGCCACGTCCCTGCACCGGGTAGTCATCCATGCCGGTGCGCTTGGCGTAGCCGCCCGACGTCGCGACCAGCAAGTATGTGCCCTCGCGAACGACATTGAGCGACAACAGCTGATCGTCCTCGTTGAACCGCATGCCCTGGACACCCGAGGTGGCCCGGCCCATCGGACGCAGTGCCTCGTCGTCGGCGTGGAACCGGATCGACTGCCCCTTGTCGCTGACCAGCAGCAGGTCGTCGTCGGCGCTGCACAGCTGTGCACCCACCAACTCATCCCCACCGCGCAGATTGATCGCGGTGATGCCGCCGGAACGGTTCGAGTCGAAGTCCTCGAGCTTGGACTTCTTCACCAACCCGTTGCGGGTGGCGAGCACCAGGTACGGGGCGTCGGTGTAGGCCTTGATCTGGATGACCTGCGCGATGCGCTCCTCCGGCTGGAAGGCCAGCAGGTTGGCCACATGCTGACCGCGGGCGGTGCGGTTGGCCTCCGGCAGTTCATACGCCTTGGCGCGGTAGACCCGGCCCTTGGTGGTGAAGAACAGGATCCAGTCGTGGGTGGAGCACACGAAGAAGTGCGCCACGATGTCGTCCTGCTTGAGGCCGGCACCCTGCACACCCTTGCCGCCGCGTCGCTGACTGCGATACAGATCGGTCTTGGTGCGCTTGGCGTAGCCGGTCTCGGTGATGGTGACGACGACGTCCTCGCGGGCGATGAGATCCTCGTCGGTGACGTCGCCGTCGGCGGCGATGATCTTCGTGCGACGTTCGTCGCCGTACTTCTCCACGACGACGGTCAGCTCGTCACGCACGATCGACCGTTGACGCTCGGGCCGGGCGAGGATGTCCTTGTAATCCTCGATCTCGCGCTCGATCTCGGCGAGGTCGTCGATGATCTTCTGCCGCTCCAACGCCGACAGCCGGCGCAGCTGCATGGCGAGGATCGCATCGGCCTGGATCTCATCGATCTCCAGCAGATCCATCAACCCGGTGCGGGCGGCCTCGGTGTTGGCCGACGCGCGGATCAACGCGATCACTTCGTCAAGGGCGTCAAGAGCTTTCACCAGACCGCGCAGGATGTGGGCGCGCTCCTCGGCCTTGCGCAACCGGTAGCGGGTACGCCGCACGATGACGTCGATCTGATGGGCCACGTAGTAGCGGATCATCTGGTCCAGGCGCAGGGTGCGGGGCACACCGTCGACGATGGACAACATGTTGGCGCCGAAGCTGGTCTGCAACTGGCTGTGCTTGTAGAGGTTGTTCAGCACCACCTTGGCGACCGCGTCGCGGCGCAGGGTGACGACGACGCGCAGACCCACACGATCGGAGGAGTGATCCTCGATCTTGCTGATGCCCTTGAGCTTTCCCTCGTTCACCTGCTCGGCGATGGAGGCGATCATGTTGTCTGGGTTGACCTGATACGGCAACTCGGTGATGACGATCTGGGTGGCGCCGCCCTTGGCTTCCTCGATGGAGGTGACGCCGCGCATGCGGATCGAGCCGCGGCCGGTCGTGTAGGCGTCCTTGATCCCCTGACCGCCGACAATCAAACCGGCCGTGGGGAAGTCGGGACCCTTGATGCGCTCCATGCACGCGGCCAGGGTGGTCTCGTCGTCGGCCTCGAAGTTCTCGAGCGCCCAGAAAATGGCCTCGGCGACCTCGTTGAGGTTGTGCGGCGGGATGTTGGTGGCCATACCGACGGCGATACCGCCGGATCCGTTCATCAACAGGTTCGGGATACGCGCCGGCAACACCGTCGGCTCGTTGGTCTTGCCGTCGTAGTTGGGCGTGAAATCGACTGTGTCCTCGTCGATGTCGCGCAACATCTCCATTGCGAGGGGGGTCAGCCGGGCCTCGGTGTAACGCATGGCGGCGGGGCCGTCGTTGCCGCGGGAACCGAAATTGCCCTGACCGTCGATCAGCGGGTAGCGCATCGACCACGGCTGGGCGAGCCGCACCAGCGCGTCGTAGATCGCCGAGTTACCGTGCGGATGGTAGTTACCCATCGTCTCCGCAACGGGTTTCGCCGATTTGACGTAGCTGCGGTCGGGACGGAAACCGGCGTCGAAGGATGCGTAGAGCAGGCGGCGGTGTACCGGCTTGAGACCGTCGCGGACCTCGGGGAGCGCACGGCCGACAATCACGCTCATCGCGTAATCGATGTAGCTGTTCTGCATCTCCTGGCCGAGATCGACCGGTTCGACGCGGTCGCCTTCGCCGCCGGCGGGCGGCAGTGTGGTGTCAGTCATGAAGTGTCCTTGTCAAGGTGTCGACGTCTGCTCACGCGGGGGGCGTGGAATCAGACATCAAGGAAGCGAACGTCTTTCGCGTTGCGGGCGATGAAGCTGCGGCGTGCGACGACGTCCTCGCCCATCAGCACCGAGAAGAGTTCGTCGGCAGCGGCGGCGTCGTCGAGGGTCACCTGACGCAGTGTGCGGGTGACCGGGTCCATGGTCGTCTCCCACAGCTCGCTCGGGTTCATCTCGCCGAGACCCTTGTAACGCTGGATGCCGTCGTCGGTGTTGATCTTCTTGCCGTTCTCCAGACCGGCGGCCACCATGGCGTCGCGTTCCCGGTCGGAGTAGGCATACTCGGCCTCGGCACCCTTCTGCCACTTGAGTTTGTAGAGCGGCGGCTGCGCCAGATAGACGTGGCCGTGCTCGATCAGCGGTCGCATGAATCGGAACAGCAGGGTCAAGAGCAGCGTCGAAATGTGCTGGCCGTCGACGTCGGCGTCGGCCATCAGCACGATCTTGTAGTACCGCAGCTTGCCCAGATCGAACTCGTCGTGGATGCCGGTGCCGAACGCGGTGATGATCGACTGGACCTCGGCGTTCTTCAGCACGCGGTCGATCCGAGCCTTCTCGACGTTGATGATCTTGCCGCGCAACGGAAGGATCGCCTGGTACATCGAGTCGCGGCCGGTCTTGGCCGAACCGCCGGCGGAGTCGCCCTCCACCAGGTAGATCTCACACTTGCTGGGATCGTTGCTGCGGCAGTCGGCCAGCTTGCCGGGCAGGCCACCGATGTCGGTGGCGCTCTTGCGGCGCACCAGATCTCGCGCCTTGCGGGCCGCGAGCCGGGCGTGCGCGGAGTCGACGGCCTTGTTGACGATCACCTTCGCCTCGGCCGGGTTGGCCTCGAACCAGTGCTCGAGGTGCTCGCCGGAGGCCTTCTGCACGAAGCTCTTCACCTCGGTATTGCCGAGCTTGGTCTTGGTCTGGCCCTCGAACTGCGGTTCGGCGACCTTGACCGAGATGACCGCGGCAAGTCCTTCGCGGATGTCGTCGCCGGTGAGGTTGGAGTCCTTCTCCTTGAGCAACTTCTTGTCGCGTGCATAGGAATTCACCACGCGGGTCAGTGCCGCACGGAAACCCTCCTCATGCGTGCCGCCCTCGTGGGTGTTGATGGTGTTGGCGAAGGTGTGCACCGACTCGGAGTACCCGTCGTTCCACTGCATCGCGATCTCGACCTCGTGGCCGGTGCCCTTGCCGGTGAAGCCGATGACCGACTTGTGGATCGGGTGCTTGGTGCGGTTGATGTGCTTGATGTAGTCGACCAGGCCGTCCGGGTAGTGGTACGTCCGGGTCTTGGGTTTCGCTGCGGCAGCGGCCTTTTCGGCTTCACTCTTGACGGCTTCGGCGGCCTCCGGGTCACCGCTGTCGGCGTCGCCGTTGGGATCGCCGGGCGGTTCGATTGCCTTGGGTCGCTCGTCGGTGAGGGTGATGGTCAGACCCTTGTTGAGGAAGGCCATCTCCTGGAGGCGACGCGACACCGTCTCGGCGTTGAACTCGGTGGTCTCGGTAAAGATCCCCGCATCCGGCCAGAACCGAACCGTGGTGCCGGTCTTGCGGGTGGGCTCACCCTTGATCAGCCCGTCCGGCTTGGACGCGGTGAACGTCTCGTTCCAGTGGTAGCCGTCGACATCCACCTCCACCTCGACCTTGGTGGACAGCGCGTTGACCACGGAGATACCCACGCCGTGCAGACCACCGGACACCGCGTAGGCATCAGAGTCGAACTTGCCGCCGGCGTGCAGCTGGGTGAGCACGACCTCGACGGTGGGCACACCGGTGGCATGCATTGCGACCGGGATACCGCGGCCGTCGTCGACGACCTGGACACCGCCGTCGGCGAGCAGCGTCACGTCGACCTTGGTCGCGAAGCCGGCCATCGCCTCGTCGACCGAGTTGTCGACGACCTCCCAGATCAGATGGTGCAGACCCCGCTCACCGGTCGAGCCGATGTACATGCCGGGTCGCTTACGCACCGCCTCGAGACCTTCGAGGATGCTGATCGACTCGGCACCATATTCGGACGGCTTCTTTCGGGGCTTCTTCGATCCCGAGCCACCGGTCTTGTCGCTGCTTTCGGCCACGAGGTGCTAGCGCTCCTGTTCTGCTCTCGATGGGCCCGACGCCATCGGGGGTGATCAGCACAAAATCGCCCGCGCGGTCACCGGCGGCGTACAACCTCTGCTGCGCGTGCACCGGCGCCCTGTCACGGGCTGCTGATCCCCCAGTCGGGACAACACGGTCCAGTGTACTGCCTCAAACGAGTAGAAACCCGCATCAGGGGCCGCTGAATCGCGCGCAGACCGATTTTTTTCGACATCTGCCGGTCCGGTCGTGGTCCGTGGAGAAAATCTGCCTCAGATTCTTTCCTGGCGAGAAATCACCCGGCGCGGGCGCGGCCATCTCAGCCGTAGGTGTCCCGCGGTCCGCGACCACCCCGCACATGTCGCTCACCCTTGCGCCACGACGGCCCCTTGGGGCCGGTGATCCGCAGGGACGTCACCACCCCGTCGCCGATGGCCGCGGCGATCTTCGCCAGGATCTGGGCCTGGACGTACCGTAGCTGCGTCGCCCACGCCGTCGACTCGGCCTGCACATGTAAGACCTTCTCGCGCAACGACGTTGGCTGCGCGTGGGCGGCGATGTCGGCTCCGACGATCTGTTCCCACATGCCGAACAGGGTGCCCTCGGCGATCTGCGGCTGCCAGCCGCGCTCACGCGCGATGCCGCCGACGAGGCGTCCGAATGGTTGCGGATCCCGGGAGTCGGGGCCCGCGCCGGACCAGCTGCGGCGCCCACCCCGCCGCACCCCGGACGAGCGGCGCGACGGTGATGCCCGTCCCTGACCGACGGACTTTCCGGCGGCGCGGGCCGAGGCACGGGCCTCTTCCAGTGCCCGGCGGGCACGCTCGTATCCGCTCATGCCGTCGGGACCCACCGGCCGCGGATCGGCGGACTCTGACTCGGTCATTCCGACAGTCTCCCCTCGACCTCCGACAGCATCGACTCGGACACTGACGGCTCGGACACTGTCGGCTCGAGGGATTCCGAAACAGCGGTGTCCGGGGGCTCGGGAGCCGGCTCCGCCGTCCCGGCGTCGTCGGTGACGGCCACCACCGTGGATTGGCGAGTGCCGTCGACCTCGACCAGGTCGACGCTGATGCGTCGGCCCCCGAGGCCCTCGGGGATGTCGTCGGCGACGGCGGCGGTGATGAGGATCTGCTCTGCGCCGCTGGTGAATTCGGCTAGTTTGCGTCGTCGCGCGGCATCGAGTTCGGCGAACACGTCGTCGAGCATGATCACCGGTTCGACGCCCTCCGCACGGGTCAATTCCACCGATCCCAGCCGCAGCGCCAACGCCAGCGACCACGATTCGCCATGACTTGCGAAGCCCTTCGCGATGTCGTCGCCGAGGATCAGGTCGACGTCGTCGCGGTGCGGCCCGACCAGCGACATCCCGCGGTCGATCTCCTTGTCACGCATCGCCGCGAGCCGGGTGAGCAGCACCTCACGGATCTGCTCGGGGTCGGCGGCGAGCCCGGCCGGCGGAAGGACGTCGTCTCCCGCGGAAGCCCGGTAGCGCAGATCCGCCGGTCGGGAATGCGGCGCGATGGCGGCATAGGAACCGGAGAAGTGTGGTGCCAGTTCGGTGAGCAGGTCGATGCGCGCGGCGGTGACCTGGCTGCCGTGCTCGGCCAACGCGCCATCCCAGACGTCGAGGGTGCTGATCACCGAATCTGCCTCGGATCCACCGCGACGCAGGGCGGCGCCTGCGGTCTTGAGCAATGCCGACCGCTGTCGGAGCACCCTGTCGTAGTCGGCACGGGCCGCCGCCCACCGCGGTCCGCGCTGGGCCACGAGTTCGTCGACGAAGCGCCGGCGATCGGCCGGATCGCCGCGCACCAGCAACAGATCCTCGGGGGCGAACAGCACAGTCCGTAAGACGCCCAACAGATCTCGGGGCCGGCGTTGCGGGGAGGTGTTGAGCCACGCCTTGTTGGCACCCTCGGCGTTGATCTGCAACGACGCCGTCAGTTCGCGGCCCGCATTCTCCACGGTGGCGGTGACGGTCGCCGACGACATCGACGAACGAACGAGTGGCGCATCGGAACTCACCCGATGAGACCGCATGGTGGCGAGGTAGAACAGGGCCTCGACGAGGTTGGTCTTTCCGAAGCCGTTGCGGCCGGTGATGATGGTCGGCCCGGGACGCAGTTCGAGATCGACACTGCGCCACGACCGGAAGTCGCGCAGGTGCAGTTCGCGGACGAACACGGCTCAGGCGGTCGGCGAACTCGGCGGTGCACCACTGGACCCGACCGAACGGCCCGTGGTATCACGAACGGCGTGGCCGCCGAACTGATTTCGTAACGCGGACACCGCTTTCAGAGCCGGCGACCCGTCCTGGCGGGAGGCGAAGCGGGCGAACAGCGCTGCGGAGATGACGTTGGCCGGAACCGAGTGCCGGATGGCCTCCTCGACGGTCCAGCGACCCTCACCGGAGTCGGTGGTGTAGTCGGAGATACCGGCCAGTCCCGGATCCTCCTGCAACGCCCGTACCAGTAGATCCAGCAACCACGACCGGATGACCGTGCCATGAGTCCACGCCCGCAGCGTGCCCTCGACGTCGGTGATCAGCGGCTCGGCCGACAGCAGTTCGTATCCCTCACCGTAGGCGTGCATCAGTCCGTACTCGATGCCGTTGTGCACCATCTTGGCGTAGTGACCCGCCCCGACCGGACCGGCATGCACGAATCCGTCGGCCCGGTCACCCTCCGGTCGCAACGCGTCGAAGATCGGCATGGCGCGCTCGATGTCGGCCTCGGAACCGCCCACCATCAGCCCGTAACCGTTCTCCAACCCCCAGACACCGCCGGACACACCGCAGTCGATGTAGCCGATTCCCTTGTCTCCCAACAATTTCGAGTGCTGATGATCGTCGGTGTAGCGGGAGTTGCCACCGTCGATGACGATGTCACCGGGGTCCAACGCGTCGGCGAGGGAGGCGATGGTGGATCGGGTGGGGTCACCGGAGGGAACCATCACCCAGATCACCCGCGGCGCATCGAGGGCGGCGACGAGATCGGTGAGGGATCCGACGTCGGTGACGTCCGGACGCGGGTCGTAGCCGACCACCTGGTGCCCGGCGTCAGCGATCCGGGTGCGCATGTTGGCACCCATCTTTCCCAGTCCGACGAGGCCCAGTTGCATCGCAGTCCTTCCGATCTGAGTGCCGAGATGTGGTTGAGCGACAACGATTTTCGCAGACGATCACTCGTCGCGGACGGCGGTCGTCTGGCGACGTCCGCGGGACGGATCAGCCGGGCAACCGGACCGGCATCAGCAGGTAGCTGAACGCGCTGTCGGGAGCGACGAACGCACCGGATTCGTCGGCGACGGGGGCCTCACCGTTGGAGATCCGCAGCACTGCGGGCCGGCTCGGCGTCGTGAAACCGAAATCCACCGACTTCGCGTTGATCGCCGACAATCCGTCCTGCAGGTACCCCGGGTTGAACGCGATGGTCAGCGGTTCACCCTGGAAGACGACCTCGAGTTCTTCCTCGGCCTTGCCGGCCTCGTCGCCGCCGGCCGTCAGCAGCACCGAGCCCTCGGTGAACTCCATCCGGACCTGCGCACCGCGCTCGGCCACCAGCGCAACACGCTTGATCGCCTCGATGAGCGGAGCACTCTCGATGGTGGCGACCGCGGTGTGCGACGCCGGCAGCAACTGCCGGAACTTCGGGAACTCCGCGTCGAGCAGCCGGGTGGTGTTCTGCTTGGTCGCGCCCATAATCCCCAGGATCCCTTCGGCACCGATGGCGTCGCCCGCTCCGAAGGCCAACCGGACCGAACCGGTCCCCTCGGCGCCCGCGGTCTTCGCGCTCTCCGACAGGGTCTTGGCCGGCACCAGCACCGCACCGCTCACGTCCGGCTGCACCGGTTCCCATTCCAGTTCACGCACCGCGAGCCGGAAGCGGTCGGTCGCGGCCAGAACCACCGAATTACCCTCGATCTCGACCCGCACACCGGTGAGCATCGGCAGGGTGTCGTCGCGACCGGCGGCCACCGCAACCTGTGAGACCGCCTCGGCGAACACATCCGCGGGGATGGATCCGGTGACCGCGGGCACCTCGGGAAGCTGCGGATAGTCCTCGACCGGCATCGTCGGCAAGGAGAACTTGGCGCTACCGCAGGCGATCGCGACCCGGGATCCGTCCAGACTCACATCGACCGGTTTCGACGGAAGTGCTCGGGTGATGTCGGCCAGCAAGCGGCCCGACACCAGGACCTTGCCGGGTTCGGCGATCTCCGCGGAGATCGACTCCTGGGCGGAGACCTCGTAATCGAACCCGGAGATCGTCAGGCCACCACCGGTCGTCTCGTCGGAGGCATCGAGAACCACACATCCGAGCACCGGAACGGGGGGACGGGACGGCAGGCTACGGGCAACCCAGGCAACGGATTCGGAGAACTCGTCGCGCGCGACACGGAACTTCATAACGGGGGATGCGTCCTTCTCTCGGTTGCGTCTGCCGGGTTCGGAAATCGTCGTCGCCGATGCGTGGTCGGTGCCGGGCAGCGCACGGGCAGGCGGCCACGATCGAGGATCGGGAGTTCCCACTCTAGAACGCCGATACGACCCGGTGGGTGATTGGGGTCAAGTCGCCACGCCGGGAGATCGGCGATCTCGACCGGCCCGGCCCGCATGTGTGTACACACATGCTTCTTGAAAGAAGATCTCTTGAAGAAGAGATCAACAATAGTTGTAGGCACTGTGGATCCTGTGGAGTTCATGCCATCGTTCGAGGACAGTGGGCATTCGGTGCTGTGGATGGCCGGTGGAGGAATGCTGGACGTCTGACCCCGTCGATGTGGATGACCGGTGTTGTTCGTTTTCTGTCCACCCTCTGTGCACAGCTTGGGGCCAGAAATCCCACGATTCATGCACATGTGGCGACCTGGGGATTTGCGGCCTGACGGGGCACGTGCCGAGCCGGGATCCGGGGGGTTCACACGTCGCGCACCTCGGGCACGGGTTGAGAGTTGGTGTCCTGGGACGACGTCCCCGGCGTGCGAGCACGGCCCATAGGGACAGCCGCAGCGCGGCGAGAGCCACGCTGCACGACGAAAGCCATGGCACGACAAAAGACCACCGAGCGCGACACGAGATCGCGCGGACCGGTCTCGGTGAAGTGGGTAGCGGAGCGGTGTCAGCGCTCGGCGCGCTGCTTGATCCGGGCGGTGAGTTCCTGGACGTAGTCGTAGACCTTGCGACGCTCGGCCATCTCCTTGCGGATCTTGCGTTCGGCGTACATGACGGTCGTGTGATCGCGATCGAAGGTCTCACCGATCTTCGGCAGCGACAGGTCGGTGAGCTCGCGGCACAGGTACATCGAGATCTGGCGGGCCTGGGCGAGCGACCGCGTCTTGCCGGGTCCACGGAGTTCCTCGACGGAGATGTCGAAGTATTCGGCGGTGATGGCCAGGATGCTGGCGGCGCTGATCTCCAGCGAATCGGAGTTCGGCAGCAGCGCCTGCAACACCACGTCGGCCAGCGACTTGTCGAGCGCGGCGTTGTTGAGTGAGGCGAACGCGGTGACGCGGATCAGCGCACCCTCGAGCTCGCGGATATTGCGTTCGATCTTGGAGGCGATCAGCTCGAGGACGTCGTCGGGAACGGCGATGTTGTCCATCTGCGCCTTCTTGCGCAGGATCGCGATCCGGGTCTCCAGATCCGGCGGCTGGACGTCGGTGATCAGTCCCCACTCGAAGCGGGTGCGTAGCCGATCCTCCAGTGTCGCAAGCTGTTTCGGCGGGCGATCGGAGGAGATGACGATCTGTTTGCTGGTGTTGTGCAGCGTGTTGAAGGTGTGGAAGAACTCTTCCTGGATACCTTCCTTGCCGATCAGGAACTGGATGTCGTCGACGAGTAGCACGTCGACGTCGCGGTAGCGGCGTTTGAACGCCACCCGACGGTCGTCACGGAGAGAATTGATGAAGTCGTTGGTGAACTCTTCGGTCGAGACGTACTTCACGCGCATCCCGGGGAACAGGCGCTGGGCGTAGTGGCCGGCGGCGTGCAGCAGATGGGTCTTGCCGAGCCCGGATTCTCCCCAGATGAACAACGGGTTGTAGGCGCGCGCGGGGGCCTCGGCGACGGCGACCGCCGAGGCGTGGGCGAAACGGTTGGACGCGCCGATGACGAAGGTGTCGAAGGTGTACTTCGGGTTGAGGCTCACCGGGGAGGTCGCCGACGACGTGCTCGTGGGCCGCTCCGCGAAATACGACGACCAGTCCGTGGTCGCGGATCCGTTGGTGGCGGCCGGGTGGTGCGTCCCGGGTGTTGCGGTGCCCGGCGCCGGCGGGGGTGGGGTGTCGAAATTGGTGGACACCGGTTGGCCCGCGAAGGTCTCGCCGGTGGGTTCGGCACCGAATGCCGGTCCCCCGACAGGACGCGCCGGCGGTGGCGTGGCGGCCATCGGATCCGAGGGTGTGTCGTCCTCGACGGGCTGCGGAGTGGTGGTACGCACGCCCAGGTCGACGGGTTGGCCGAGCATCCGACTCAACGTCGTGCGGATCGTGTCCCGAAGATTGCGTTCGATCTGTTCCTGCACCAGCGGGGTGGGTACCGCCAACAGCGCGAACCCCTCGGCGAGGGTGAGTGGCTGCACCAACGACAGCCATGCCTTCTGTTGCCTCGAGAGGGGTTCGTGGTCGGCGGAATCGTCGTTGAGTTCGGCGACGACCTGCTGCCACACCTCGCCGAACGAAGCGCGATCGGTAGTCACAGCTGATCCTCCTGCCCGGCGCCACGAACGGTTGGGTGTCACTGCGCTCGAAATGCCTGAAACGGCCGACCCCGCTGGTCCGTCGCCACGACGAAAGTACCAGGATCGGATGGGGTCGACGTTCCCTTGGCGACGCTGGAGAGACTTGTCCACACGGTTATCCACATCTGTGAATAAAAGGGGGAGCCACGGCCCAGGAAGGACGGGGACGCGCTGCGCGACAGCGGCGCGACAACGTGGGAGAACCGTAACAGACCGGCCCTGCACCCTCCAGCGGAATCCCGCGGACGACGGCACGGTTTACGTCCCTGGCCTGGCCGATTGGCGCTCGTTTGATTTGGCCCGGCCCGCTCCCGTACTCTCGACTGGTCATCCAGGTTGCGGATTTGCGGTGGATCACGTCGTCTGTGCCGGTCGTCACGAGAGTGTGCATCACTCGAGTCGCGGCCGGTGGGGGTGGCGCCACCAACCGGCACGAGTCCGGCACCGCGTCAGGATAAGCAGAGACCACCACACGATGTGGGAACGCTGTGCAAGTCGGCGTGCCACATCCCAGAGCACAAGGAGTCACCGTGGCCAAGGGCAAGCGGACTTTCCAGCCCAACAATCGTCGTCGTGCGCGCGTGCACGGGTTCCGTCTGCGTATGCGCACCCGCGCCGGCCGCGCGATCGTCAATTCCCGTCGCAGCAAGGGCCGCTCGAAGCTCACGGCCTGATCTCGATCTGCGCCTGCCGATCGCGGAGCTGCGTCTCCCGGTCGGTTCGTAGTGTTCGATGATGTCGGCCGATCATCGGATCTCTCGTGGATCCGACTTTTCCCGCACACTCAAACGCGGTGTGCGGTCGTCCACTCGTGATCTCGTCGTCAGTGTCGCGGTAACGCCGACCAGGTGGCCCGACCCGTCGGGTCGTCGGCGCACCGTCGACATGACCGGTGGTCCATGGTTGGGACTGATCGTCAGCAAGTCCGTCGGCTCGGCGGTCGTGCGACACCGGGTTGCACGTCGGATCCGGGCCGCTTTCCGATCCGTGATGGATTCAGCGCCTGCCGACGAGACGTTCGTCGTGGTTCGGGCCCTCCCAGGCGCTGCGTCTGTCGGCAGCGACCAACTCGCCGAACAGTTGCGCGAGGTGTTCGGGCGTCGCCGTATCCGCGAGCTGGCTCCCAACGCAGCGCCGTCGGCCGGCGGGCTGTCGACCGGCAGAGTGTCGGGAGTTCGGGAATGACTCGCCCCGTGACCACTGACTCCCCCGCCGCCGATGGCGTGGTTGATGACGCGGCCGAGGTCGGTCTGTCGACTCGGTGTCTGCGAGCACTCCATCTCCTCCCCCGCCGCACGGTCATCTTCCTGATCGAGCTCTACCGCACCTGGGTCTCTCCGCTGCGATTGCCGACCTGTCGGTTTGAACCGACCTGTTCCGGGTATGCGGTGGAAGCACTTTCGATGCACGGCTTCTTCCACGGCGGAGCACTCGCGCTCATCCGGCTGTGCAAGTGCGGCCCGTGGCACAAACCTGGTTATGACCCGGTACCCGAGCGCGGGTTCCGGCATCGTCCGCCATCACCAGAGGAGACATCGGAGGCCGGTCAGCCCGGCGGCGATCCTCCCGACGACGAGGGACAGACGTCCAACCGCACCGCCGACGACGGCGTAGGCGCATCTACGAGAAGTGAGGGATAGCTGACCCGTGCTGAACTTCATCTATTGGCCGGTATCCGCGATCATGTGGTTCTGGCACTGGCTGTTCGACTTCGTCACGCCGGATAGTCCTGGTGGCGACGGCATCGCGTGGGCGTTGTCGGTGGTGTTCCTGGTCTTCACCCTGCGTGCGATCCTCTACAAGCCCTTCGTGAAGCAGATTCGCACCACGAAGAAGATGCAAGAGATCAATCCGCAGCTGCAGGCGATCCGGAAGAAGCACGCCAAGGATCGGGTCAAGATGACCGAGGAGATGCAGAAGCTGCAGAAGGAGCACGGCTTCAATCCCCTGCTCGGATGTCTTCCGATGTTGCTGCAGATCCCGGTGTTCATCGGTCTGTTCCACGTGCTGCGATCGTTCAACCGGACCGCGACCGGAATGGGTCAGCTGGGGATGTCTCCGGAGGAGACCCGGTCGGTCGGCAACTACATCTTCAACGTCGACCAGGTGCAGAACTTCCTCGACGCCCGTCTCTTTGGGGTGCCGCTGTCGTCGTTCATCACCGAGCCGAAGACCGAGTGGGCGGCGTTCGTTCAGTCCGGCCAGTCGATCGACTTCGACCGCTGGGACATCGCCATCGTCGTCATCCCGATGATGATCGTTGCCTCAATCGCGACCCACATGAACTCCCGCGCCTCGGTGGCACGTCAGCCCGCGGCCGCCCTGGAGAACCCGCAGACCCGCATGATGAACATGCTGGCGCTCTACATCTTCCCGCTGGGCATCCTGGTGACCGGACCGTTCTTCCCCGTCGCCATCCTCCTGTACTGGATGAGTAACAACATCTGGACCTACGGCCAGCAGCACATCGTGTTCGGTCGGATCGAGAAGGAAGAGGAAGAGGCGCGGCTCGCCAAGCAGGAGAAGCTCAAGGCCAATGCGCCCAAGCCGGGTGTGAAGCCGGACCGCTCCAAGAAGCAGGGTTCCACGTCGAACTCCGACGACGATGAGTCGACGGGGCTGTCGCTGACGAAGGGTGACGACGAGACAGATGCCGCGCCGAAGAAGTCGTCGGGCGGGGGCTCGACGAGTGACTCGGCGACGGCGGAATCGGTGGTCGAGAACGAGTCGGCCGCGACGCCCGACACCAAGCCGCGGCCCGGCCAGAAACCGGCGCGAGCGTCCGGTGGATCCGGTCCCGGGAACAAGAACCAATCCGCAGCCAAACGCGGCGGCGGCAAACGAGGGAACCGCAAGGGCGGTAGACGCTGACCGCGAGGTCGCGCACTGCATCCCCGGCCGGCGGATCGACCGGCCAGACACAGACCTGACAGGTACGAGCAAGAAGGTGGAACCCAGATGACAGCAGAGACTGCGACTCAGGGAGAGCACGACGTGAACGCTGAGGCGGTGTCCCAGGAGGCCGTGGCCGAGGAGGCGGTGGCCGAGGGGACGGTGGCCGAGGAAGCGGCGGGTGCGGATTCGCACGGTGCAGATTCGGACGGCGCGGATTCGGACGGCGCGGCGCAGGGTGCTGACGCCGATGAGACGGACGTCGATGACGCCGCCACCGACGCGAATGCTGAGGATGCTGAGGCTGAGGACGCTGAGGCTGAGGATGCCGAGGACGACGACGAGTCGGAGGAGGACGGTGACGGGCTCTTCGAGGAGGGCGAGATCGCCGGTGACTACCTTGAGCAGTTGCTGGACGTCCTGGACTTCGATGGCGACATCGATCTCGACGTCGACGGTGACCGAGCGATCGTCAGTATCGACGGCGGCGATGACCTGACGAAGCTCGTCGGACGCAAGGGCGAGGTCCTCGACGCTCTGCAGGAACTCACTCGCCTTGCCGTTCAGCAGGTGACCGGAGATCGCAGTCGACTGATGCTGGACATCGCTCGCTGGCGCGCCGATCGTCGCGACCGGCTGGCGCGTTTGGGTACCGAGGTTGCCGAGCGAGTCCGTGCGGAAGGCGACCGTGAGGCGCTGGATCCGATGACGCCGTTCGAGCGCAAGATTGTGCATGACGCGGTGGCCGCTGTGGACGGCGTGATCAGCGAGAGTGAGGGCGTGGAGCCCAAGCGTAGGGTCGTGGTGATCAAGGTCGATTGACCGACTGTCCGCTGATGCGGATGGTAGCGAGCAAGGGAGTCCCGGTCGTGTGGCCGGGACTTCGTTGTTCCTGGGGTGGAAACTACATTGATGTTATTCCGCTGTTTCACGTGAAACGGCGGTGAGCGATCAGCGACAAGGATGGTCTGTTTCACGTGAAACCTGAGCCTTCGGAGGATCAGAGCCCGTACGAGCCGTCGGTTACGGGTGACTCCCCTGCCCCATCGGCCGCGGCGGTGTTCGGTGATCGCTTGGACGCAGCGGAGCGGTACCGACACTTTCTTGCTACGGACGGTACGGTCCGCGGGCTGATCGGCCCGCGCGAGGTGCCGCGCTTGTGGGACCGTCATCTCGTCAACTGCGCGGTGATCGGTGAGTTGATCGACGAGGGGCAGTCGGTGATCGACATCGGTAGCGGAGCCGGCCTTCCGGGGATCCCGTTGGCGATCGCGCGTCCGGATCTCAGCATCACCCTGATCGAACCGCTCCTCCGGCGGACGACCTTTCTGGAGGAGGTTGTCGAGACACTCGGTCTGAATGTTCGCGTGGTACGGGGTCGTGCCGAGGAGAAGACGGTGCTCGCCGAAGTGAAGCCGGCCGATGTCGTGACGTCGCGGGCCGTCGCACCGCTCGAACGACTGGTTCGATGGTCGGTTCCACTGATCTCTCCGGCCGGCCGCTTGGTGGCCATCAAGGGCTCGTCAGCTGAGGACGAGATCGCTCGTGACTGGCAGCGTGCTGCGAAGCTCGGGATCGTGGACCTGAAAGTACAGACGTGCGGTGCCGACGGGTTGGAGCAGGCGACGACGGTGATCGTGGGGTTCAAGCGTGGTGGCCCGGGGCGATCAGGCGAGAAGGACGCCGGCGGCGAGAACCAGACTCGTCGGCATGCGGGACCGAATTCGTCGGCCCGGAAGACAGGGAGGTAATTGGTGCGGATCGGTCGGAGAGCGCAAAATAGGAGGGCGTCATCGAGTGCCTCCGATACCTCTGAGGACACCCAATCTGTCGGGCAAAGGAGTCCCAGCGTGGTCGAGAAAGACCCGAAGGTTTCACGTGAAACGTCACACAACGGCGCGGGCGGCGCCACGCAGGATTCTCTCGACGACACACCGATCGCAGCCGCGGCGGCACGAGCCAGTCAGGTTCTGACGCCGGGTGCGTCCGGTCAACTCCCCCACCCCGCCGCCACCCGGATCCTCACCGTCGCCAATCAGAAGGGTGGGGTCGGGAAGACCACCACCGCGGTGAACCTGGCGGCCGGGCTGGCGGTGCATGGACTGCGGGTGCTCGTCGTCGATCTCGACCCGCAGGGCAATGCGAGCACGGCACTGGGCATCGATCACCGGGCACCGGACATCGCCTCGGTGTACGAGTTACTCATCGGCGAGGTGACGATCCGCGATGCGGTTCAACAGAGTCCCGCCAACGAGAACCTCTTTTGTGTGCCCGCGACTCTCGATCTCGCCGGCGCCGAGATTGAACTCGTGTCGCTCGTCGCCCGCGAGAATCGGCTGCGCAACGCACTGAGCGACGACTCCATCGCGGAGTTCGGATTCGACTACATCTTCATCGACTGCCCCCCATCATTGGGACTGCTGACGGTGAACGCGATGGTCGCGGCGCGCGAAGTGCTCATCCCGATCCAATGCGAGTACTACGCCCTCGAGGGTGTGGGTCAGCTACTCCGCAACATCGAACTCGTGCAGGCGCACCTGAACAAGGATCTGCATGTCTCAACGATCCTGCTGACGATGTACGACGGACGCACGAAGCTCGCCGATCAGGTCGCTGAGGAGGTGCGCCGACACTTCGGCAGCAAGGTCCTGTCGACCATCATTCCGCGCAGCGTCAAGGTGTCCGAGGCCCCGGGCTACGGGATGACCATCATCGAGTACGACCCGGGTTCACGTGGATCAATGAGCTACCTCGACGCCGCCCGAGAACTCGCGATGAGGAGCCAGACGACCGAATCCGGTGTCAGTCCCTGACGCCGCTCGGCCTGCGTGCCTCAGGCCGTCACCTATTCAGCAGTCGAGAAGCACCAGTTCATGAACACCGTCGGGTCGAGAGGATTTCCGTGAGTCAGAAGGACACTGCGCGACGAGGAGGGCTCGGCCGCGGGTTGGCGGCGCTGATCCCGACGGGCCCCACCGAGGGTGATCCGACCGCGCCGAAGTTGGGTGCGGCGGCTGCCGATGTGGTGATCGGTACCGGCAACGGCGGCGCGGCCGGCGCGGCCACGAAGAGTCGTACGTCGACCGCCCGTCCGGACACCACCGAGGCCGTCTCCCCCGCCGGAACCGTCGACGAGGTCGGCGCGGTCTACCGCGAGATTCCGCCCAGTCTCATCCAGCCCAATCCGCAACAGCCCCGAAGTGTGTTCGACGAGGACGCTCTCAACGAACTGATCCACTCGATCAGGGAGTTCGGTCTCATGCAGCCGATCGTCGTGCGGCGGCTGCCGAAGCCCACCGCCGACGGCGTCGAGTTCCAGCTCGTCATGGGCGAGCGACGGTGGCGGGCCAGCCAGGAAGCCGGCCTCGACGCCATTCCGGCGATCGTGCGGGAGACCCCCGACGGTGACATGCTCCGCGATGCGTTGCTCGAGAACATTCACCGCGCACAGCTGAACCCCTTGGAAGAGGCGGCGGCGTATCAGCAGTTGCTCGACGAGTTCGACGTGACACATGAGGAGCTGGCGAACCGGTTGGGGCGCTCGCGGCCGGTGATCACGAACATGATCCGTCTGCTGAAGCTGCCGATCCCGGTGCAGCGTCGCGTCGCCGCGGGTGTGTTGTCGGCCGGGCACGCTCGTGCATTGTTGTCGCTGGAGGTCGGCAGCGACGCGCAGGAGGCTCTCGCGGCGCGCATCGTCGCCGAGGGTTTGTCGGTACGCGCGACGGAGGAGGCGGTGACACTTGCGAACCGCGATGACGGCTCCGCAACCGCCCCGTCCCCGACAGCCAAACGCAAGCCGATGCAGATGCCCGGGCTTCAGGACCTCGCCGAGCGGCTGTCCGATCGTCTCGATACCCGGGTGACGGTCAGCCTCGGCAAGCGCAAGGGCAAGATCGTCGTCGAGTTCGGATCCGTCGACGATCTCCAGCGGATTGTCGGTTTGGTCGACCCAGGGAAGTGATATCACCGACGATTTTCCACGACCAACCACCCTCGGGAGTAACGTCACAGTGACGCATCTAGTTGCGCGAGTCCTGCGGATTGACGGAAGCCTTTGCAGCTCAACGTTTTTCGGGGACAGCGCGGTGACAGGACGGACGATCTGACATGGAACCGGTGATCTCGCGTCTGAATCTCGAATCCTTCGAGTCGCTACCACCGCACGCTCGACGATGCGTCTTCTGGGAGGTCGATCCAGGAACGGTGGGCGGCGACGATCTCGACACCGTCTGCGTTGCCGACACCTCAACGTTCGAGAGCGAGTTCGACAAGGAAGCGTGGATCTCCTCGGTGCTCCTCGAGTGGGGTGCGTGCGGACAGTTCGCCACCGATCCGTCGACCGGCGTCGTCGTGGGTACCGCCTTCTATGCACCGCCCGGACGCATTCCGCGGTCCCGGCTGTTTCCGACGTCGCCCGTCAGTGCCGACGCGGTGCTGCTGTCGTCGATTCACGTGGAACCGGGGTACGAGGAGGTCGCCAGTCCCCTTCTCGACGCCGTCGTCACCGATCTCATTCGACGTGGTGTGCGCGCCGTCGAGGCGTTCGGGTTGGTGCGCGCCGGCGGTTCTGCCGATGATCGTGACTCCGATCCGACCGGTGTGCGCGATATCAGCGAATGGTCGGATGAGGAGATCGTGAACGTGGCACGAGAGATCCTCGACAACCCGCAACCGGATCTGTGTACGCGGTGTCTGATCGATGCGGCGTTCCTGAAGGCATCCGGCTTCGATGTGGTCGCCTCACACGCGCGTTTCCCCAGGTTTCGTCTCGAACTGGACGAAGGCCTGGGGTGGAAGTCGGAGGTCGAGGGCGCCCTGGAGAAACTGGTCGTGATGGCGGCGATCGATCTGGCCGGAAAGACTCGGACGTTCGCGCCCATCGGCAGGCGCGCTACGTAGTCGACGCGTTACGGGTGACGCGTTGTGAAGAGGCAGGCGTGCTCCGAAAAAGTTTCGGAGCACGCCGAATTGGGCTCCTGATTCAGGAAATCTCTTCGGCGGCAAGAAGATCGGCGAACGTGTACGTCCCGGTGGGCCGGTCGTCGTTGCCGAGTAGATACAGTCGTTTGACCGCGACGAGGATGGCCTCGGCAATCACGTTGCGGTAGTTGGGATCCTCGATCGTCTCGGCGTCGTCGGGATTGGTGATGTACCCGACGTCGATCATGGCGACCGGCATCCTGGTGAGCCGCAACAGTTCCCACGTACGCTCGTGCGTTCGGCAGTCGATCAGCGGGGTGCGCGCGGCGACCTCGCGCTGGATGAACCCGGCGAGGTTGCGGCCGATCGTGGAATACGAGCCGTGGCTGTTGCCGAAGTAGAAGGAGGCCACGCCGCTGGCGGCCGCGTTCGGGTAGTGGCCGAAGCGCAGCGAGATCATCAGGTCGGCATCGATCATGTTGGCGACGCGGGCG
Source organism: Gordonia sp. NPDC003950 (assembly GCF_053605205.1). Taxonomy (NCBI): domain Bacteria; kingdom Bacillati; phylum Actinomycetota; class Actinomycetes; order Mycobacteriales; family Gordoniaceae; genus Gordonia; species Gordonia sp. NPDC003950. The sequence goes on from NZ_JBSGIT010000027.1 coordinate 64,458, forward strand.
CGATCCTCGTCGGTGGGTGCTCCCCGACCGTCGTGGGACAGGAACGTTTCCATGCCGGCGGCGGCCATCCGGCCTTCGAGCCGTGCAGCGAGATCCCAGAGCAGTCGGCTTTCCTGGTCGGCGAGCGCGCCGGTGGACAGGTCGTGCATGCCGCCGGTGCCGGGGTCGATGACGATACGTTTGCCGGAGAGCCGGGGGCCGGAGCGACGGACGTGCTCCTCCTCGCGGATCGCGTACGGGGAACCGCCGGTGACGCGGGTGCCCAGACGTTCCAGCGACCGCAGAGTGGACGGTCCGCAGATGCCGTCGGCGGACAGACCGTACTCACTCTGGTACAGGCACACCGCGTTGTGGGTGGTCTCGCCGAAGACACCGTCGACCAGCGCCGTGTAGTAGCCGAGATTCTGGAGACGCCCCTGCAGGGTGGCCACATCGTCGCCCACCATCGGGGACGACAGACGGTAGAGCAGTACTCGCGCTCCGAGTTGGTAGGACGCCTCACGCAGGGCGCGGTAGGTGGCGGGGCCGACGATGCCATCGACGATCAGTCCGCGCTGCTGCTGGAACGCGCGGACGGCGTGGTCGATGTCCTCGTCGAAGGTGTGTCCGCGGATCTCGTCCGCCGAACCGTCGCCGTCGGCGGCGTGGCGTCCGCGCGTGACCGGCATGAGGCCTTGTCCGGCGAGGATGGATCGGATCTCGGCGACGGCCGAACCCTGATCACCCAGTCGGAATGTTGGCATCTCAACTCCTTGTTGGCGCGGGACGCGTCGTTGTCCTTGCGCTGCATGGTCACGCCGATCGCGCTGGGAGGCTCTCGGTAGAGGCGAGCGCGCACCAGGCGGACCAGGTGCATTCTGTCAGTTCCGCCGTACGCGGACCAAACCGAACACGGGCACAGAAACATCACGGACGTCGTCACCAGCGAAAACACCGATGACGACGCCCGTGTGGAGGATGTCACCCCCGCATGTCAGGCGTTGGAGCCGACCACCGAATCGAGTTCGCGCAGCAGGGCGGCCTTGCCCTTCGCGCCGACGATGGTCTTGGTGGGCTTGCCGTTCTCGAAGAGGATCATGGTCGGGATCGACATGATCTGGAAGTCACGGGCCGTGGCCGGGTTGGCGTCGACGTCGAGCTTGGCGACGGTCAACTTGTCGGCGTGCGCGCCGGCGATCTCCTCCAGGACCGGTGCCACCATGCGGCACGGACCGCACCAGGTTGCCCAGAAGTCGACGAGTACCGGCTTGTCGGATCCGAGGACGTCGTCCTTGAAGGTGGCGTCGGTGACGGCCACGGTGTTGGCTCCCATGAGTGTTCCTCCTGTTGTTGTCGTGATGGTCGGTATTGAGTCTGGAGTGTCAGCTGTGTGCCTCGACGACGACCACGTCGCCCTCGATCGGCGTGGGTTCGATGTCACCCTGCTCGGCGAGCCACCGTTCGGCGTCGATGGCCGCGGCGCAGCCACTGCCGGCGGCGGTGATCGCCTGGCGGTAAGTGTGGTCGACGAGGTCGCCGGCGGCGAAGACGCCGGGCAGCGAGGTGTAGGTGGTCCGGCCCTGGACCTGCACGTATCCGTCGGAGTCGAGGTCGATCTGACCGCGCACGAGTTCACTGCGCGGGTCGTGGCCGATGGCGACGAACATGCCGGTCACGTCGACGGTCTCGGTGTCGCCGGAGCGGGTGTCGATCAGTTCGAGGCCGGTCACCGAGCCGTTGCCGATCACCGATTTGACCGCGGAGTTGGTGACGAAGCGGATCTTGTCGTTGGCGCGGGCCCGCTCGAGCATGATCTTGGACGCCCGGAACTCCTCGCGTCGGTGGATCAGGGTGACGCTGCGCGCGAACTTGGTGAGGAAGGTCGCCTCCTCCATCGCGGAGTCGCCGCCGCCGATGACGGCGATATCCTGATCCTTGAAGAAGAAGCCGTCGCAGGTCGCGCACGCCGAGACTCCTCGGCCGAGCAGCTCCTGCTCACCGGTGATCCCCAGGTAGCGGGCCGCGGCACCCATCGCCAAGATCACCGCGTGCGCCCGGTAGGTTTCGCCGGAGGCCACGACCTCCTTAACCTTTCCCTGCAGGCGAACTTCCTCAACGTCCTCCATCCGCAGGTCGGCGCCAAACCGGATGGCCTGCTCACGCATCTCGTCCATCAGGGCCGGGCCCTGGATTCCGTTCTGGAAGCCGGGGAAGTTCTCCACCTCGGTGGTGGTCATCAGGGCGCCGCCGAACTGGGTTCCCTCGAAGACGATCGGGGCGAGTTCCGCACGTGCTGCGTACACCGCCGCGGTGTATCCCGCAGGACCTGATCCGATGATGATCAGTTCGTGGATCTGCTGGGTGTCTGACTGGGTCACTTCGTCCTCCGTGCTCGTTTCACATCACCTGCAGCCAAAAAATTCCCTGGTCGCAGGGGTGCGTGTACCGGCTTTCAACACAAGGGTATGCGGAAGTGTTCCCTGTCAGCGCGGGCACCTGGGGTGCGGGCGTCGTGGCTCCCCCACTCGACGGACGACGTGGGCCCGGGTCATCCTCCGATCGTGGTACGCGAGACGGTTTCCGGATTGCCGGTGTCGCAATCGGGTCCGACCACCAGCGCGAGGAAACGACCGGCGACACCGGTGCCGAGGAGGATCACCACCTGTTGTGTGCCGTCGACGGTCACCGGTCCGGAGCCCAGGACCGGTGTCGTCGCGGGGATGCCGTTGGCAGCGGTGCATCGTCGAAGTGCATCTGTTGAGGCGAACGGCGAACCGTCGGTGCGGCCCAGGACCGACAGTGCGGCTGCGCCATCCAGGGCGGAGGGCGGTGCGGGAACGGAGAGGCTCGACGACGGCGCGCTTGGCTGCGCCTCCACGGAGCCGGTGGGCTGCGAGGGCCGAAGCACAAGCACCGCAGCCACGACCCCGACGATGAGGATCGCGGCCGCAGCGAGGATGGCGTAGGTGCGTGGCCCGGCACCTCGCCGCCTTCTTGTTTCCGGGCCTCTCATGGCTGGGTGCGGGGTGGTCTCCGCGGCGATTGCAGCAAGAGTCTCTTGAGTGCGTGCGCGGACCCAATCCGGTGGCGGGGCGTCGACGTCGTTGTCCACAGCGTCTTCGGTGTCGCCCAGGGCGCGCAGTTCGTCACGGACCCGCGCCAGGGCCACAAGCGTGGCCTGGGCATCCGCGTCCTCGGCGATATGCGCGCGAACGTGCGCCGTCGTGGCGGCGTCGAGGTTCCCGGCGTGGAACTCGGCGAGCAGTTCCGGGGCATACGGCGGTGAGGGGAAGCGTGATGAATCCTCGGTCATCGTCGCCTCCTTGGATGGTTCGCGTCGGTCGACGCGGTCGGCATGGCTGTTCTCCCCGGTGTAGTCCATATTGCTGATTGGACGCACGCGTGGGCCCCGCGGTTCCCTCCGTGTCCAGATTTCTGAAATCAACTGTCGGCGCCCCTGAGGTAGCCGAGGAGGTCGGCCAGGCGATAGCGCCCTCTAGCACTTCGGCTCTTGAGAGTGCCGACCGGTACACCGAGGATCTGCGATGCTTCGTCCATGGTGTACCCCTCGATGTCGATGGCGATGACCGCGGCCCGTTGATTCGCGGGCAGCTGGTCGAGCGCTTCCTCGATGGCGAGAGTCAGTTCGACACGACCGTACTCGTCGGCGCTGCCGGCCAGAGGATAGTTGTCTGGCTCGGAGAGAGAAATAGTTCGTTGACTTGCGTTGCGGCGCATGCGATCCAGCGAGGCATTCACGACGATGCGGTGCAGCCATGACGTGACTCGTGCCTCACCGCGGAATGCTGCCGCTGTCCGGTGTGCGGCGATGAGTGCTTCTTGGAGTGCGTCGGCGGCGTCGTGGGGGTTGCCGGTGGTGCGTACGGCGATGCGCCAGAGGTAGTTCTGGTGGCGGGTGATGAGGGTGGTGAATGCTGTTGGGTCGCCGTGGGTGTGGGCGGTGAGGAGTTGTTCGTCGGTGCGTGTGTCGCTGTGTTGTCTGGCTCCCCCGGGCATGGTGGTCAGGGTAGTGGGGTGTCGGGTGGGTGGGGGTGGTGTTGGGGGGTGGTTGTGGAGAAGTGAGGTGGGTGTGGGGTTGTACTGAACACGAGTCTGTGAGATCGTTCATCACCAATTGTGCTTACTGAATATCCGTTGGTTGGGGGTGGAAGGATTGTCGTGCCCGTATGTCGGGCCACTGACCGACGAGATCGATGCGCCAGAAGTAAGGGGATTTCCGAGAGATGGCAAAGCCTCTTTCGGAGGTGGAGTTGACCACCAGGCGATTCTCCGCAGAGGAGTTCTCGCCAAGCTGGATCATGGCCACGGGGAAGCCCTTGTAGGAATTGGCTTGTCCCGCAGGGAGAGAGACCTTCAACGGTGAAGGCCACCGGAATCTTCCAGAGCATCCGGTGGGCACCACTTGGAGGACGCCAGATCAGACGGATGACGAGTTAATGATCCTGCGACGTGAACTGCGGAGACGCCTTGATCATTTTCGTGGGTGACGTCGCCGCCGTGCCGAGGGCAGTCCGGCGGAAGTGCGCGGTCGTCGCCAGACTTGCAGGGGGTTTGTTTAGCGTGGGAGCCAGCTTCGACTACGTCCAGATTCGGAGTACGCGGCGTTTCATGGACGCCCAGAGTGACGCGCGATTCATCTCGTGGTTGAAAATGCAGGAGGCGGCTGTTCCTTTGGTGTTTACCACCGATGACGTCCCCGAACTTCGGGTGGAATTGTACTCTCCGGAATCGATCGGATTTGTTGAGAAATCGCTCTTGGACACTTTCAATGACGAATCTGAATTCTGGAGAACCGATTCTTCGACGGCGCGGACAATGCGATTTGTCTACTACATCGGCGAATGTTTTCGGGTTGCGTACGAGGGCTCATGGGTCGCCCTACCTCGCGACGATGGTGCGGGGGTTGTCCCTGTAGTCGACCTGCCGTTTCGTGAAACGTTCATTGACCCTATCGATTTGTCAGGCATTGCCGTTGTACGGCGCACCGGTACCGAGATAGCGTGGGTGTTCGCTCGCGCGGGAAGCTCTTTTGAAGAGTGGACAGATCAGGGGCGGCCACCGACTATTCCGCTGGGAACACTCTCGGAAGAGCCCATTTGATGGTCCGAGCAACCGATGTTCGCGGATTATCGATACCGCGTGGAGCAAGGGAGTGACATCAGTCGAATGGCGATGAGTGCGACAGCGTGGCGGACGATGATCACGTCGGCGGCCGTGCGACTCGGGCCGCAGTGGCGGGTTGTCGGGACCGGTCGGCGGACGGTGTTGATGCGGACCGGTATCGAGTGGTGGGTGCTCTACATCGGGTATGAGCCGACCACTCTGGGTCGGGTGTTCGCCTATTCCGCGTTCCTGGGCCGGCCCTTGCCGCCCACGCTGGTCGGTGATTCAGGCGTGAACGGAGACCGCTTCGTTTTTTTCCGGGGGAAGAGCGGATTCGGACGACGGACGGACTCATCTCTGAAACGGGCATTGCTGAGTTCGCCGAGGTGGTTCCGAGGTTTGCGCTGGACCCGGTTGTCGACATCAGGTCGTATCTCGCCGACTGGGAGAAGGTGCTGGCAAGGGACGTCAAGAGTGGCCAGCTGGATTTGTTCACGGGGAAGTCCCGTCAGATGTTGGTGATCCTGCGGGTGGTGTGTTCGGCGAAGCCGACTGCGGGTTTGATCGAGGACGTGCAGTGGGTGCTTGATGATTCGTTGGTGAACCAGAATGGTGCCAGCCCGACAGCGAAGTGTTCTTTGCCGAGATGCTCGAGGTGTTGCGCGGCGGTGATCGCCCGGGTGTGGAGGATCTGATCTCACGTCCTCGTGACGCCAGTCTGGCGAAGCTTGATCCGTCCCGGTGTTTCCGGAGGGTTCGTCTCAAGGGAGAATGAAACCTATGGCAGCGGCAGGATCGAAGCGATACTCGGATGAGTTGAAGCG
>NZ_JBSGIT010000028.1:0-67804 GCF_053605205.1 Gordonia sp. NPDC003950
ACGGGCACTTTCCTGACCGCCGATGGGCAGTCCTTATTGGCCGTCAGCGGGCACTTTCGTGACCGCCCATGGGCAGTTTTTCATGTCCGCTGACAGGCCGCACGTGCGCTCACCGAGCAGAGGTTCAACTTGATCAAATCGCGCACAGTCGCCGGCCTTGTGCATCTCAAGTACGGGCCGCGCCGCGAACCGCTGGTCAAGCTCATCATCGCGATGGCGTTCGCCGTCGTGAACGTCCGCGAGATCGAGCGATTCGAAGCGTCGAATCGTGACCGCCCTGAATCAATCGCCGCGAAATGGCGCCGGCTCGAAGCGGACCTCGGACAGGCGCCGATCCGAATGCCCAACCGCACATGACCTACTGACGACAGCAACATGACTGAGGGCGGCCCGATGCCCGGGCCGTCCTCAGTCATGTCTTCGGCCCCGGGAAACCAATCGAAGACTAGCCGCCTATCTAGGTGCCAGAACTCTGTGAGCGGCTCTGCGCTGGGCGAACCGCAGTTCAGTTTCTATGACCCCGCCCGGCGCCATCTCCGCTACGACCAATCCAGGCCCGCGGCCTGCACGCAAAGATCGCGTGTCCAACGGCAGAAAACTCGTCGGAGATTCGGCACAAACTAGCCGGATTCCAGCCCAGGAAATACTACCGCTGCAGGCATGATGAACTGGTCACCACGAGCAGCTCAGCTCACCCCAACGCGGTCGGCTCTCGCCGCCGCGATTTCTCTTCATTCGCGCATGCTTTGCAATAGCTGCGTGCACGCGGGAGTGCCGCGTCGACGAGAACCACCCGCGCCAGTCGATGATTCGTCAGTGGCAAGGATGTCAGGCGACTCACCGGCCGAGTCAGGCTTGCGCGCCTACGAGATGCTCACCGAAGAACGCGAAGACGCGCTCGTACGCATCCGCCGTGGCCGTGGCGTCGTAACCGAATCCGACGATCCGGGCGATCGGCTGCCCGGGCATCTGATTGGCAAAACTGTGGCCCACGCCCTGGTACACCTTGACGTCGTTGGCGATTCCCTTGCGGTCCAGGGTCGTTCGGAGGCGCTTGCCGTTGCCGATGTTGAGCGGATCACGGCTGCCGAAGCTCGCGACGATCGGGCACGCCCCCTCCACCAGCGTGTCGTAACGCGGAAGGATCGACGGATAGAACGGCGCCGACGCACCAAAACCTTTCGGTGACACGAGAAGTGCGAATCCGCCGCCCATGCAGAACCCGGCGACGCCGATCTGTCCGGTGCAGTCGTTTGTCAGGGCGGCGAGGTGATCGCGGGCGGCAAGGATGTCGTCGACGGACCGGCCGTTGCCGGCAATCAGATCCCGCATCACCGACCGTATGCACCTCACGCGTCCGCCCCGCGAATACATATCGGGCGCGATCGCCAGATAGCCGGCATCGGCGAAACGCCGGGCCGTGTCGCGGAGGTCGTCGGTGACGCCGAGAGCGTCATGCACGATCACCACGCCGGGCCACGGGCCCGGCGTCGACGGTGTCGCCAGCACCGCGTCGATGCTGCCGTTCGGGGTGGTCACCTGTGTGTCCGGCATGCACTGTCTCCCTACGCCGAGGTTTGGTCCGTGCTCGCCGATCGTAACCGGCACACCACCCCGGAGTGGTCACTCAGTGCCCCACCGTCGTCGCGTCCCGGCCAGGTCCGCATCCCCACACAGTCGAGCGTCGACGCGATGTGATCGATCAGCGGCCCGTGCTCGACGTCCCCGGCCGTGTGAACGGTGAACGGCGCCAACACCTGAGACAGACGCTCGGCGACGCGGACGGGTTGCCGACCGCGCGGAATCCGTTGATTGAAGTCGCCGGCCATGATCACCGGCACGTCGGGCTCACACCCGGCCACGATCTCCGCGATCTGGTCGCAGCACTCCAGATGCTCGGACCAGTTGGGGGTGTCCTTGCGGCCGGTGGTGACGTGCGCGCTCATCCACGGGATGCAGACGCCGAGTATCTGGACGAGTCCGATCGGTGTCGTTGTCCGCGCGGCCACCACCCGTCCGTTGCCCGCCCCTCGATCACACCGGACGACGTCGGTCAGCGGCCACCGCGACCACAACAGCGTCTTGCGTCGATGAACCGGAGCGTCGTAACCCCAGTCGGTACCGGCATCGACCGCGTGACCACCGTCGGGAAGCAACCAGTGTTGCCCCTCCGTGATCACCAGGATGTCCGCGTCGAGGTCGGCGATGTGGGCCTTCACCCGGACTCCGCGTCCGGAGTGCGGCGCCCACTGCGTGTTCCACGAGGCCACGGCGATATCGGTCATCACACGAGACAACACCACGCACCGCGGCCCTTCAATCACCCCGAGATTTAGGAGTGCCTCACCTATAGTCTGCTTGACAGATATCGGTAAGTCAGCGGAACCGCCAGGTGGTGCACGTGAGCGTCGACACCGCGGAACCTGCGGCGCGGCCATCCGCGCTCTCATCCCCGGGCGCCCGGCTGGGGTCGTTGTCGCACGCGGCGATCCTGCTCATCCTGATCGGCGTCGCCGTCGGCCTCACCTTCGTCGGCTTCTTCGTCGGATCCGGTGACTACACGATCGCCGACGCCTGGCACGCCCTGTTCAACACCGGTGACCCGACGACGCTGGAGGTCATCCGCAACAACCGGGTGCCGCGGACCCTGCTCGCCCTGCTCGTCGGTATCGCCCTCGGCGCGGCCGGCACCATCATGCAGGGCCTGACCCGCAACCCCCTCGCCGATCCGGGCATCCTCGGCGTCAACTCCGGCGCCTACTTCGCGATGGTCGTCGCCACCGTCGCGTTCGGCGTCACCGGCACCACCGGCTACATGGTGGCGGGTGTGATCGGCGCCTTTGTCGCGGCGACCGTCGTGTACTTCGTCGGCTCCCGCGGCATGTCCGGGACCAGCCCGGAAAAACTTGTCCTCACCGGTGTCGCCGCCGGTTCCATCTTCAGCGGCATCGGCTTCGGACTCACGATGATCCACCCGAAGTCCTTCGACACCATCCGCTCCTGGCAGGTCGGTACCCTTGACGGCCGCGGCTGGCCGGAGGTGTCGGCAGTCTGGATCCCGATCCTCGCCGCCGCGGCGCTCTCGATGATCCTGATCCCGTACCTCAACGGACTGGCCCTCGGCGACGATCGCGCCCAGGCCCTCGGTATCCCGGTGCGCCGTGTCCGCCTGGCCGGGTTCGTCCTGCTGACCGTGCTGTGCGGCACCGCCACCGCGGCCCTGGGCCCGATCACCTTCGTCGGTCTGATGGTCCCGCACGTCGTCCGGATCCTCTTCGGCCCGGACAACCGGTGGCTGTTGCCCGTGAGCATGATCGTCGGCCCCATCGTGATGGTCGGTTCCGACCTCGTCGCCCGCGTCGCCACCGCCAGTGAGCTGCCCGTCGGCATGGTCACCGCCTTCATCGGTGCACCCGTCCTGATCGCGCTGGTCCGCAAAAAAGGAGGCACCGGCGAATGACGATCAAGGAGCCCGCACCCGAAACAGAGGCGACATCAACCGAGTCCGCGCGATGGCCGCGACGCGTCCGGTTCATCCGAGTCGCCGGGCTGAGCCTCAAGGTCGACATGGCGGCCCTGGCCATTTCCGTCTTCTTCGTCCTCGCGGCCTTGGTGGTCGCGGTGTTCTCGATGGGTGTCAGCACCACCGACAGCCCGAGCCTCGGCTTCGTCCAGACACTGAAAGTGCTTGCCGGACAGGTCTCCGGCGCACCCGCCGACCTCGTGGCGGCCGCCCTGCCCACCGTGGTCATCGCCATGGTCGGTGGCGCCGCACTCGCCCTGTCCGGGGCCATCTTCCAGACCATCACCCGAAACCCGTTGGGCAGTCCCGACATCATCGGATTCACCACCGGCGCCTACACCGGTGCGCTCATCGCGATGCTGGTGATGAACCTCGACTACACCGGTGCCACCCTCGGCGCCCTCATCGGTTCGTTGCTCACCGCCGCCGCCGTCTACTTCCTCGGCATGCGTGGCGGCACCAGCGGATACCGCTTCGTCGTCGTCGGCATCGGTATCAACGCGATGCTGGTCGCGTTCAACGGCTACCTCATCGCGACGGCCAACCTGCAGAACGCGGCGTCCGCGGCCGCCTGGGGGATGGGCAACCTGCACGACATCCGCATGTCCGACACCCTGCCGGTCATCATCGGCCTGATCATTCTCGTGCCGTTCCTCATCGTGGTCGCGCCGCACATGCGGATGTTCGAACTCGGCGCCGACTCCGCCCAGTCCAAGGGCGTCGACGTCAACCGCACCCAGGTGATCCTGCTGGTCCTCGGCGTCGGATTCGCCGCCGTCATCACCGCCATCGCCGGCCCCATCGCGTTCGTCGCGCTGGTGGCCCCTCAACTCGCGGCCCGGATCTCGCCGAGTCCCGGCATCCCGCTGGTGACCTCGGCGGCGGTCGGTGCGGCGCTGCTGGTCAGCTGCGACGCCATCGCCCGCACCATCCTCGCGCCCACTGTGCAACTGCCCGTCGGCGTCGTCACCACCTCCCTCGGCGGGGTGTACCTGCTCGGCTTGCTCATCGCCCAGTCACGAAAGGCCCGGCCATGACCGCAGAACCGGCCGCACAACCGACCACCGCCGCGGCCACCGGGCGGCTCACCGGCGAGAACCTCGTCGTCGGCTACGGCGAACACACCATCATCGACGGCCTCGACGTCGTCGTCCCCGACGGATCGTTCACCGTCATCGTCGGCCCCAACGCCTGCGGCAAATCCACCCTGCTGCGCGCGTTGTCCCGGCTGCTCGCCCCGACCGGCGGTGCGGTCCTCCTCGACGAGAAGAACGTGAAGTCGTTCGGCGGCAAGGAGTTCGCCCGCGAGGTCGGGCTACTGCCGCAGCAGTCCATCGCGCCCGAGGGCATCACCATCATCGATCTGGTGTCGCGCGGACGGTTCCCGTACCAGACGATGTTCCGGCAGTGGACCGACGACGATCAGGCGGCCGTCGACTTCGCGCTCAAGGTCACCCGCCTCACCGACCTGTCCCAGCGGCAGGTGCAGGCCCTGTCCGGCGGTCAGCGCCAACGGGTCTGGATCGCGATGGCCCTGGCGCAGCAGACACCGATCCTGTTGCTCGACGAGCCGACCACCTACCTCGACCTCGCCCATCAACTCGAGGTGCTCGAACTGTGCACCACGCTCAACGGCAGTGGCACCACACTTGTCGCGGTCCTGCACGACCTCAACCAGGCCGCGCGGTATGCCACCCACATCATCGCCATGCGCAGCGGCGAGATCATCGCACAGGGACCACCGGGCGAGGTGATCACCGCGGCAATGGTGGAACGCACCTTCGGGGTGCGATCCCGCATCATCGACGACCCGGAAACCGGTACGCCGCTGGTCATTCCACTCGGCGAGGGCGCGGTGTCCTTCGACGAGGTGCCCGGGGACACCGCGAATCTGCGTGCCAAATCCTGACATTCGTACCACCACATCGATCAGAGGAGATCACATGTTCCCATCACCACGACGGCTGCTGAGCCTGCTGGGAATCGTGCTCGCGGCACTGTTCGTCGTGACCGGCTGTGTGCAATCGGATTCGACCGAGAATCAGGTGTACTCGAATCCGTCGGAAACCCCGGACCTCGGCCTGCCGGACAATCCGCGCGTGGTGGCCCTGGGCTGGTCGGACGGCGAGATCGCGCTGAGCCTCGGTGTGAAACCGGTCGCCATCTACGACTGGATGTCCTTCGGCGAGGCCAACAAGGGTGTCGGATCGTGGGCGAGCGCCGAATTCGGGGACTCGACGCCGACGATCATCTCCGCCGCCAGCGCCGGCGACTTCAACTATCAGCAGATCAAAGAACTCAACCCGGATCTGATTCTCAACGTCCGCGCCAAGGCCGACTCCAAGGTCACCGACAGCCTCAAGGCGATCGCCCCGGTGGTCACCGCCCCCGAGGGAACCCCGGATTACGCGATCAACTGGAAGCTGCAAACCCAACTGATCGCCAACGCGCTCGGCAAGTCCAGTGAGGGCGAGCGACAGATCGCCGAGACCACCGACCTGCAATCGCAGATCCGTTCGCAGGACCCGAACTTCGCCGGCAAGACCTTCGTCTGGGGTACCAAGTTCGGTACCGCCTACGGCGCCTACCTGCCTGGTGACGCCCGCTTCGACACCATCGCCGAACTGGGCTTCGTCGAGTTCGGGCCGGTGAAGTCGCTGCAGGCACAAGGCTTCTTCGCCAGCGTCCCGGTGGAGAAGGTGTCCTCCCTCGATTCTCAGGTCGCGGTCTTTTCCACCATCGGTATGCCGTTGGCCGACCTACAGAACGACAATCTGATCAATTCGCTGCCGGTGGTGCGCGACGGCCGGGCGATCGAGCTGGGGGAGACCGACCCGATCGCGCAGGCCATGTCGGCCGGCACACCGGAATCGTTGCGATTCGCGCTCAACGGACTCACACCGCAGCTGGCGGCGGCAGCGGCGAAGGTGCAGTAGGGCGCATCACCGTCCCGGTGGCGGCGGGCCACCGGGAGGGGTGTCCTTCGACGCCACACCGGGCCGGGCGATGAAGTCGGTCGCCGACGGGTCGGCTCGCTGATGCGTCGGGGTGGCACCGGTTGCCGGGCGCGCGGTCGCCGGGCCCGCGGGAGAACGTTCGCTGCGGTGCGTCGTCCACCCATTTGTCTGCGGTGGTCGCGAGGCCGTCGGTGCCGCCGGGGCGGGCGGATATGCGGGAGGCGGAGGCGGCATGGTGGTGGCCGACGGCCCGACCGCGGGTGCCGGTATCGGCGGCAGCGGGGCCGGTGTCGGGGCAGCGGGCGTCGGGGGCGCCGGCGTGGGGGCGGACACCGGCGGACCGGCAGCCGGGGAACTCGGCGCCGGCGAGATGGGTGTCGGCGAGAGGGGTGCCGGTGAACCGGGAGTACGTGACCGATCGACCAGCATCTGCGCCAGGATCATGTGGGCGAGCGCCTCGACCTGCGGTCGTTCGACGGCCGCCGCGGGTGCCGCCGAACTCTGGCCGCCGAAGCTGCGAATCCGCAACCCGACCGATCCCGCGGTGACGATCATGATCACACCTGCGATCCCGAAGAGCAGAAACATCACGAAACCGACCCCATGCCCCGCGCCGACGATTCCGGGGAGGATCAGCATCAGCAATCCCAGCAGAATCGAGCAGGTTCCCCAGAACAGTCCCCGCGACGACGTGTGATTGCCGGCCGCGACATCGGAAATAGTGTTCAGCGGAACCGAATTCGTGTACCCGCCATGCGGTATCACCGCGAACAGGGTATGCGGTTCGGACATGTACACCCGCTGATCGGTCAGGATCACCGTCACCTTGAGGTGCCGGAGGATCAGGCGAGGCGTGAACTCGGCATGGTGGATGACGCGTTCGCCGGGCAGTGGGGTGAAGACGGGAACCGACACGGGGCCTCCAGAAGTGCGATCGATGGAGATGTACTCCGGTGGCAGGGAGCGCCCGTAGAAGTATCACCCGTGGATCGGTCGTCCGCGCGATGATTCCTTCGATCGGAGGAACGCCCGACGAGTCCTCTCAGCCTCCGTGCGACGCCGCCCGATCGGGGCCACACGAGTAGTCCGCTACTCACATTCGGTGCAGGTCAGGCCACGTCCCACAAAGAGATGAGTGAGTGGTGCGCCCGAGCGTGACCGCCTCCTACGGTGGGTGCACCCAGCCACACCGAACCCGAGAGACATCATGAGACCACCCCAGCAGCACCAGGGATTCCCGTCGTACCCACTTCCCGGACGCCCAGTTCCCGGACGAGCCGTCCACCCGGCTCACGCCCACGGGGCCCAGCACAGTCGGTTCCAGAGCGGTGAGCCGACGGTCGTCGTCTCCCGAACTGCTTCCCACGGCCCGATGGCCCCGCGATTCGACGCCCCACATCCGGCCGACCAGATCCCGGCTGCGCGCGGCCACCATCTTCCGCCGTCGGCACCCGGTCTCACCGACGCGTCGCAACCTCAGGCACCGGCAGTGGTGTCGCGAGCCGTCGGCGTGATCGCGTGGGGGATCGTCGGCGCGGGCCTGCTGACCGCGGTCGCCGCCTTCCTGCCCTGGGTCAGCGGCCTGATCACCGTCAACGGGATCGGCACCTCCGACGTCGGTGCCACCGACGGGATCATCACCCTGGTGCTCGGCGCCCTCGCCGCCGTACTCGGCATGGTGAGTGCCCTGATCCGGAAGCGATCGGCGATCCACCCGATCGCCGGCATCGTCGCACTGCTCGCGGGCGTGCTCACCGTCATCGTCGCGGTCGTCGACATCGGCAGCGTCGGAGATCTCGCCGCCCTCGGCGTGCACGTCGGGATCGGCCTGTGGTTGACGGCGCTCGCCGGGGTCGTCCTGACGCTCGTCGGGATCGGCGCCATCGTCAAACGACGGTGATCATTGCCGAACGGCGGTGATTCTTCCCGCACCGAACCCTCGGCATAGCGCGCCCACTTTGTTAGCGTGGCCTAAGTCGCTTCGGCGACCGACCACTGCAACGAAGATGGGGGCGTCATGTCACGTGGGTTCGGCGGAGCGGTCATGCGCGCGTTCGGTGCGCGCGACCATCTCGTCACGGTGACCGGAACCGAACATCGAACCTCGCACTGCATTCGGGTCCGATTCACCTCCGACACCCTCTTCGACGAGGCGCTCGCCGGCCCGACGTCGTGGGTCCGCGGCTGGTTCCCCGACGGCCAGGGACGCGAGCATCAGCGCGGCTACACCTTCTCCGAGGCCGACGCCGACGCCGGGACCTTCGCGATCGACTTCGTCCTGCACGAGCCGTCCGGTCCGGCGGCGCAGTGGGCCCGGCAGGCCGAGTCCGGGCAGACGTTGTCGGTGATGTACATGAGTTCCACCCCGTTCGAGGTGCCCGAGGAGAACCGGCCCGCCGGATATCTGCTCATCGGCGATTCCGCATCCGTCCCGGCGATCAACTCGATCATCGCCGCGGTCCCCGACGACATCCCCATCGAGGCCTACCTCGAACAACACGACCCGGCCGACCGCGACCTCGCCATCGTCACCCATCCGCGGCTGCGCCTGCGGTGGGTCGGTCGTGCCGACGCCACCTCACTCGCCACGTCACTGGAGAATCGTGACTGGTCCAACTGGTACGTGTGGGCCGGACCGGAATCGGCCTCGCTGAAGGAGATCCGAAAGCGCCTCAAGGAATTCGGCTTTCCCCGGTCCGAGATCCACGCGCAGGCCTACTGGGCCCGCGGCAAGGCGATGGGCACCGACCGCGGTCCGGAACAACAGGGCCCCGACACCAATGCTGAGTCCGTCGGCGGCGACGTCGTCGTGACGCCGGTGGTCGCAGCGGACGGCGCACCGGGGGCGTCGGCCGAGGCCGTCGCGGAGCTACCTGCACCCGAACCCGCGGCTGCGCAACCGGCGGCACAGCAGGGTCAGTGGCGTGCGGCGGCAGCCGGCCGACTCCTCGCGCCACTGCGGCCCACGCTGATGCTGGCCGGCGTGCTGCAGCTGATCGTCACCCTGGTGCAGCTCGCCCCGTACGTGCTGCTCGTCGAACTCGCCCGGCGGTTGCTGACGGACGCCGACACCTCACAACTGTGGTTCATCGGCCTGCTCGCGTTGAGCCTGCTGGGGGTGGGGGTGCTCCTGGAGACGGCGTTGCTGTTCTGGCTCCACACGGTCGACGCCCGGTTCAATCGTGATCTGCGACAGAGTCTTCTGACCAAACTCGCCCGAATTCCGCTGGGCTGGTTCACCTCCCGCACCGCGGGCTCCATCAAGAGCCTCGTCGCCGACAACACGCTCTCACTGCATTACCTGGTGACCCATGCCGTCATCGACGCGGTGTCCGCGGTCGTCGCCCCGATCGCGGTGCTCGTGTACCTGTTCACCGTGGACTGGGGACTGGCCCTGATCCTGCTGATCCCGGTGCTGGGATACCTGATCACGCTGTACCGCATGGTCATCCAGTCCGCCGCCAAGATCCCGGTCTCGCAGACCTGGGTGGAACGGATGAACGGTGAGGCCTCGTCCTACCTGGAGGCGCAGCCGGTGATCCGGGTGTTCGGTGGCGTGATGGCCTCACGGTTCACCGAGCAGCTCAACGCCTACATCGAATTCCTGGAGGACTGGCAGCGTCCATTCATCAAGGCCAAGACGGTGATGGACCTCATCACCCGTCCCACCACCTTCCTGTGGCTCATCGCCGCCGTCGGAACCGGATTCGTCATCTGGGGCTGGATCACCCCGATTGACCTCATCCCATTCCTGTTGCTGGGCACCACCTTCGGGGCGCGCCTACTCGGCATCAGTTACGGCCTCGCCGGGCTGCGCAGCGGCGTGATCGCCGCCCGCGACATCCAGAACGCGCTCGACGAGCCCGAGCTCGCCACGCTCGATCAGATCCCACCGACGGCAGAGTCCGCCGCCGATCACGACGTCGTCTTCGACGGTGTCGACTTCTCCTATCGCCCCGGCATCCCGGTCCTCACCGACATCTCCCTCACCCTCGCGCCGGGCACGGTGACGGCGCTGGTCGGCCCGTCCGGGTCCGGCAAATCGACACTCGCCGCGCTGCTCGCGAGGTTCCACGACATCGACGACGGCACCATCACGATCGGTGGGCGCGACATCCGGACGATGGACGCCGACGAGCTGTACCGCCTGCTGGGGTTCGTCTTCCAGGACACCCAGCTGGTGGCCGGCACCGTCGCCGAGAACATCGCACTCGCCGAACTCGACGCGACCCGCGAACAGATCGAACGGGCCGCGCGCGCCGCCAACATCGACGACCGCATCCGCGCCATGTCCAACGGATATGACACTCTGCTCGGACCGGACGCCGCACTGTCCGGTGGTGAACGTCAACGACTTACCATCGCCCGCGCGTTGCTCGCCGACCCGCCGGTCCTCATCCTCGACGAGGCCACCGCCTTCGCCGACCCCGAGTCGGAGTACCTCGTGCAGCAATCATTGAGCAGGCTCGCCGTCGGACGCACCGTGCTCGTCATCGCCCACCGGCTGCACACCATCTCCGACGCCGACCGCATCGTCGTCCTCGACGGTGGTCGCATCGCCGAGTCCGGTACCCACGACGAACTGATGGGATCGGCGGGCCGCTACCGAGCGCTCGTCGACGCGTCATCACAGGCAGGGGCAATCCGATGATCCGCACCGTCATCTTGCTGCTTCCACCGGGGTCACGTTCGCGGGTGCGACTTTTCACGCTGCTGACGATTCTGTCGGTGATCGTGCGTGCGGTCGGTGTGGTGATCCTGGTGCCACTGGTGAGCGCACTGATCGACGGCCGCCACGGCGCCGCCCTGGCCTGGGTAGGGGCGTTGACGGTGGCGACGATCCTCGGATGGGTCATCGACTGGGCCGGATCCCGGGTGTCCTACGACCTCGGCTTCACCCTGCTCGACCGCGGGCAACGCACCGTCGCGCATCGGCTCTCGCGCACGCAGCTGACCTGGTTCAGTGCCGACCGCACCGCCGACGCCCGGCAGGCCATCGCCGCCACCGGCCCCGACCTGGTCGGTGTGGTCGTCTACATGGTGGTGCCGCTCATCGGGGTGATCCTGCTGCCGATCGTCATCGGGCTCGCCCTGCTGCCGATCGCCTGGCAGCTGGGTCTGGTGGCGCTGGCCGGTGTGCCGCTGCTGTTGGCGGCGCTGTGGGGTAGTGAGGCGATCAGTCGCCGCGCCGACCGGGCGGCCGACGCGGCGAATGTCGCGGTGACCGAGCGGGTCGTCGAATTCGCCCGCACCCAAACCGCATTGCGTGCCGCCCGTCGTGCCGATCCGGCTCGCGGTCTGGCCGGTGCCGCCGTCGCCGAGCAGCACGGCGCCACCCTGCGCTTGTTGCTCATGCAGATTCCCGGGCAGGTGCTGTTCAGCATCGCCGCGCAGGTGTCACTGTTCGCGTTGGCCGGAACCGCCGCATGGCTGACCGTGAACAGAACGTTGTCGGCGGCCGAGGCGGTCGCGCTCATCGTCGTCGCGGTGCGATACCTCGAACCGTTCACCGCGCTCGGCGAACTCGCCGGCGGACTGGAGACGATCCGGCTCACCCTGAACCGGATCCGCACGGTCCTCGACGCCCCGACCAACGCCGAGGGCGCACAGAGCCATCCGACACCGAGCACCGCACCACGAATCACCCTCGAGGGCGTCGGTTTTCACTACGGCGACCCCGAGCAGCCGGTCATCGACAACCTCGACCTGGTGATCGAACCCGGCTCCACGACGGCCATCGTCGGACCGTCCGGTTCCGGTAAGTCGACGATCCTCGGCCTGATCGCCGGCCTGTATCAGCCGACCTCAGGCCGCATCCTGTTCGACGACGTCGACGCCGCCGACCTCGATCAAGATGCGCGTCAGGCACTCTCCAGCGTGGTCTTCCAACGCCCCTATCTGATCGAGGGCAGTATCTCGGCGAACATCAACGCCGGCGATCCCACCGCGGATGGCAACGCGGTGGACGCCGCGGCGCGACTCGCACGGGTTGACGAGATCATCGGACGCCTACCCGACGGTGCGGAATCGGCAGTGGGGGAGGGTGGTTCGGTGCTCTCGGGCGGTGAGCGTCAACGCATCAGCATCGCTCGTGCGTTGCTGAAGCCGGCGCCGGTCCTGCTCATCGACGAGGCCACAAGCGCACTCGACAACGAGAACGAACGAGCCGTCGTCGACGCACTGTCGGCGGAGGACCGTCCCCGCACGCGCGTGATCGTCGCCCACCGACAAGCCGGAATCCGCCACGCCGACCGGGTGGTCGTCCTCGACCGCGGCCGCATCATCGAAGACGGTACCCCCACCGAACTCCTCGCCGCCGGTGGGCTTTTCGCTCGCTTCGCCGAACACCAGGCCGCCACCACACGCTGGAAACTCACCGACGTGACAACCTGAGCGGCCCGCCGCGCCGCTCCCGTTGAGGGAGACCTCCGCCACCCGACAGCACCTCGCGGCCCGCACCGCGAAGGTGGTCAACGCCCGCATCTGTGCTCGGGATCCGCGTCGCCGCGGTCAGCAGGGGGTCGCGCCGCGGTCAGCAGGGGGTCGGGGCGTTCGCCGAGATCCAGGGCCTGCCCGGCACGCACCTGGCGTGCGAATGCGGACTCGATGACTGCGGTTGCGATGCCTCGACCTCGACAAGCTCGGCCGGCGGACACGCCGCAAGCTCGCACGAGGCGACCGGCGGATGGGGTGCTTCGTCGGATGGACCGATTCGTCAGGCGGGGTGGGTCGCGTTGACCGGCGGAGTTCACGCCCGCCGCGCGTCCCACACCCGCTCGGCCTCCCGCTTCCCGATCACCTTGGCCAGCGGGATCCGGTCGATCTGGTCGACCGTCAGGACCGACTCGGGTCGCCCGATTCGGGACAGGTCCGCCGGCGACGGCTGTTGCACGTCGGCGGCGGCTTCGCAGAAGTCCCAGCCGGTGATGCTGTCGTGTACCCAGGTCCGGTCGTCCGCGGCGCGTTGATGATCCTCGGACACGAACCAATTCGCCACCAGCACTGCAGAATCCGGCAGCAGTGTCCACAACTTGATCCGGTCGATCCGTGGACGGGCATCCGGGCGGGAGATCGCCAGCCAGTGCACCGACTCGTCGTCCCGATCCAGAATCTGCCAGTACCGCCATTTGATGTCCACCACACGGCCAGCGTATTCACCTCAGCATCTGGCACGCTGACTCGCATGCCCCCGCACGTGCCCATCCCCGACAACCCGGTGATCTTCGAGATCAACACCTGGCCGTGGCTGACCGGACTGGCCGCGACACTGGGCCGGCCGGTCACCCTCGCCACCGTGCCGGAAACCGTCTGGGATTCCCTCGCTGCCGGGCCGGTCGACGTCGTGTGGTTCATGGGAGTGTGGCAGCGCAGTCCGGCGGGTGTTGCGATCGCCCTCGCCGACGAACCGCTCATGCAGTCCTTCCGCGCCGCCCTGCCCGACCTCACCGACGCCGACGTCGTCGGATCTCCCTACTGCATCCGGGATTACACCGTCGACGCCCACCTCGGTGGCCCCGACGGTCTCGCCGCCGCCCGCCGAGCCCTCGCCGACAGGGGCATCGCGCTGCTCCTGGACTTCGTCCCCAACCACCTCGCCACCGACCATCACTGGACCGTCGATCACCCGGAACGCTTCATCGCCGGAACCGATGCCGACATCGACGCACATCCGACGGAATTCGTCCGCGTCGGCACCCACGTGCTGGCCAACGGCCGCGATCCCTACTTCGCGCCGTGGCGAGACGTGGTGCAGATCAATGCCTTTCACCCCGCTGCGCGGCACGGAGCCATCGACATCCTGCGCCGTGTCGCCGATCAGTGCGACGGCGTGCGCTGCGACATGGCCATGCTGATGTGCACCGACATCTTCGCGCGGACGTGGTCGGGCCGGGCAGGCGAGGCCCCCGCCACCGAGTATTGGGCCGAGCTCATCCCCACCATCCGTGCCGACCATCCGGAGTTTCGGTTCATCGCCGAAGCATATTGGGGCACAGAGGGATTACTTCGCGAGCAGGGCTTCGACCAGTGCTATGACAAGGCGTTCACCGACGCCCTCGAACACCACCCGCGTGACATTCCCCGAATGATCGCCGACGCGTCCGACCGTGACGGCAAGGTGCACTTCATCGAGAATCACGACGAACCCCGAGCGCAGGCGGTATTCGGCCAACGTCACCGGACCGCGGCGATCACCGCGCTCACCCAACCCGGCGCGCGCCTGGTCTACGACGGTCAGGCCGACGGCCGCACCATCCGCCTGCCCGTCCAGCTACGCCGCGAACCCGACCACACCCCCGACACCGAACTCCGGGAGTTCTACCGGCGACTTCTCATGATCCTGTCCGAAACAACGCTGCACACAGGAGATTTCACCGCGCTGCAGGTTCTGGGCTGGCCCGACGATCCCCCCGGTCCGGGGTTGGCCGCCTGGTCGTGGACCGGACCGGGCACCCGCCGGCTGTTCGTGGTGAACCTCGACGACGCACCCGGAGTGGGTCGTGTGCACACCGCGTGGCCCGATCTCGCCGGGACCGCGGCCACACTCGTCGACCCGATCCACGAAGAGTCATTCGACCGTCCCGCCGATCCCGATCAGAACATCTTCGTCATGCTCGCCCCCTGGGCCGCGCATGTCCTGCGCGTCCACATCGAGAGCTGAACTCAGCCCCCACCAAACACACACCGCACGAGCACTCGGCAGGCCCCGGAAACAGAACTGTGATGCCCACCACGTGGGTGTACAGTCGTGCACACAAGCCACGCCGAGGGGAGCCCGATGAACCTTCTCCGCTGGAGCAAGCGGCCCGCGGCAGATGTCAGTGCCAAGAAACCGCAGGTCAACATCGTGCGGGGGCTGGTGGCACGCGCCACCACGCCGCTGCTGCCGGACGACTATCTGCACCTGATCAACCCGCTGTGGTCGGCGCGTGAGCTGCGGGGGCGCATCGTCGACGTCCGCAAGGAAACCGACGTCTCGGCCACCGTCACCATCAAGACGGGCTGGGGTTTCCCCGCCGACTACAAGGCCGGGCAGTATGTCGGTATCGGACTGGAGGTCGACGGCCGCTGGCACTGGCGCTCGTACTCGCTGACCTCGTTCGGGACCAACACCGACAACACCATCTCCATCACGGTCAAGGCCAACCCCGACGGCTTCTTGTCCACCCACCTCGTCGACGGCGTCGCACCCGGCACCGTCATCCGGCTGGCAGCTCCGAAGGGTGACTTCCACCTTCCGGACCCGGTGCCCGACTCGATCCTGTTCCTCACCGCAGGCAGCGGCATCACCCCGGTGATGGGCATGTTGCGCGCGATGCGCGCCCACAGCCAAAGCCCCGACACCGTGCACATCCACTCCGCACCCACCCGCGACGAGGTGATCTTCCTCGACGAACTCACCGATCTGCACGAGCAGGTGCCCACCTACGAACTCCAACTCCAACTCACCCGCGAGGATGGCAAGTTCTCGCTCGCCGACCTCGACGCCCAGGTTCCCGACTGGCGGGAACGGACCTGCTGGGCGTGCGGCCCGGTGGCCTTCCTCGACGACGTCGAATCCACCTACGAGGACGCCGGACTGCGCAAGCAACTGCACGTCGAACGATTCGCCATTGCCCGCACCGACGTCGGCGGCGAAGGTGGCACCGTCACCTTCTCGAAGTCCGGCAAGACTGCCGAGATCGACGGCGCCACAACCCTTCTGGTAGCGGGGGAGAACCTGGGGATCCAGATGCCGTTCGGTTGCCGGATGGGCATCTGCCAGACCTGCGTGGTACCGCTGGTGCAAGGCTATGCCCGCGACCTGCGCAACGGCGAGGAACGCCGCGAAGGGGAGCGCGTGCAGACCTGCGTCAGCTCTGTGTCGGGTGAGTGCACCCTCGACCTGTAGACCTCACCGAGGTGACGGTCCAGCCCACGGCCGTCGCGCCTCATCGTCCACCGAACCAGACCCGAGGAGTCACATGGCGATCACCGACATCGACGAATACGCCCACCTCACCGAGGCCGACGTGGAAGCACTCGGCGCCGAACTCGACGCCATCCGCCGCGACATCGAGGAGTCCCGCGGAGATGCCGACGCACGATACATCAAGCGCATCATCACCATTCAACGATCCCTCGCCGCCGGCGGGCGTGTCGCCCTGCTGTTCAGCAACCGGAAACCGGCCTGGCTGCTGGGCACCGCGATGCTCGGCGTCGCCAAGATCGTCGAGAACATGGAACTCGGCCACAACGTCATGCACGGCCAATGGGATTGGATGAACGACCCCGAGATCCACTCGTCGTCGTGGGAATGGGACACCACCTGCCCGAGCGTGCAGTGGAAACACTCGCACAACTTCGTGCACCACAAGTACACCAACGTGGTCGGCATGGACGACGACGTGGGCTACGGCATCCTGCGCGTCACCCGCGATCAACCGTGGGAATGGTGGAACATCGGCAACCCGGTCTACAACCTGACCCTCGGTACCTTCTTCGAATACGGTGTCGCACTGCATCATCTGGAGACGGAGAAGCTCCGCAGCAAGGAGAAGAGCTGGCGGCAGGCGGCCAAGGACCTGCGCATCATCGGACGCAAGGTCGGCAAGCAGGCGGCCAAGGACTACCTGATCTTCCCCGCACTGTCCGGGCCGAACTGGCGTACCACGATCACCGCGAACTTCACCGCCAACATCATCCGCAACTACTGGTCGTACATGGTGATCTTCTGTGGTCACTTCCCCGACGGCGCCGAGAAGTTCACCGTCGCCGAGTACGAGGAAGAGGATCAGCCGCGCTGGTATCTACGACAGATGTTGGGATCGGCCAACTTTCGGGCCGGCACCATGATGCGGTTCATGAGCGGCAACCTCAGTCATCAGATCGAGCATCACCTGTTTCCGGATCTGCCGAGCAATCGGTACGAGGAGATCGGTGTGCGGGTGCGGGAACTGTGCGACAAGTACGACCTGCCCTACACCACCGGAAGTCTGCTGCATCAGTACGGCCAGTCGTTCCGCACGATCCTCAAACTCGCCCTGCCCAATGCATTGCTGAAGGCGACGTCCGACGATGCCCCGGAAACCGCGTCGGAGTTGCGTTTCGCCGTACTCGACGGGATGAAACTGCACTTCGGTGTCGATCCGGACACCGGAAAGCGGCGCGGACTGCGAACGGCGTTGCGCGAATTGAAGAATGCTCCGTTGCACAGCACGCCGACATAACCTGGGGTGATGATCACCGGCGCCCACGTCGTCATCTCCAGCACCGACGCCGAGGCCGATCGCGCGTTCCTGCGTGACGTCCTCGGCTGGTCTCACGTCGACGCCGGCGGCGGATGGCTGATCTTCGCGCTGCCACCGGCCGAGGTCGCGGTGCATCCCGCCGAGTCGGCCGCCCACGAGCTCTATCTGATGTGCGACGACGTCGAGGCCACGATCGCCGATCTCGCCGGTCAGGGCATCACCTGCGGTCCGGTCAGCGATCAGGGGTGGGGGTTGCTCACCGGCATCCCGCTGCCCGGCGGTGGGACGGTCGGACTCTACGAGCCGCGGCACCCGATCGCCGCCCATCCCTGATCGGGCCCTGGACCGGCAGTGCACCGGTGACAGGCGAGCTCACAACATGTGCACCTTGCGGTAGATCTTCGCCGCCGCGGGGGTGAGCAGCCCCACCTCGTCGAGGAACTCCATCAGGTGGGCACACCCTGTGCGCACCATCGACTGGAAGTGATGATTGCGCCGCATCTCGGCGATCGCCCGGTGATGGTCGAGGCCGGCATCCTTGTAGGCCTGCGGCCGAACGAGACTGGTGAAGATGTACGACGCGGACAGCGCGATGTAGAAGGCGCTCCACCGTCGGCGGACCGGACCGACGTCTCGCATCGCCGCGCGCACCTGTTCACGCGCGAACTTCATGTGCCGTGACTCCTCGAGCACATGGATCTCGTTGACCGTGCGGATGAACGGCAGCACGCGTTCGTCGCGCATGCAGCCCCGCTGGAACACGTCCAGGATCTCCTCGGCCACCAGGATTCCGGTGTAGGCGACCTCGTCGGACACCGTCGCCATGAACAGTTTCCCGAACCTACCCAAGCGTGGATGCGGTTTGTAGGACGTTCCGACCATCTTCTCGCTCGCCCTGGCGAACATGATCGAATGTCGGCACTCGTCGGCGATCTCGGTGAGTGCGAACTGGAACTCGGGCGTGTGATAGTCGCCGAGGTACTGATCGCGGATCACCACGGCCTGCAGCATCATCTCGAACCAGATGCCGATGGACATGATGGACGCGAACTCGTGGCGGGTGAGCGTGACGCGTTGGTCCTCGCTCAATTCGTCCCAGTAGGGCGTGCCGTAGAGCGTGGACCATTCCGGGCTGCAGCCGTACTTGGTGGGGTCCATCGGCTCCGACCAGTCGATTTCGGTCATCGCGTTGCGTGACAACCGCGCGGCCGAGTCCAGGAGCCGGGCGGAGACCTCGTCGGAACCGATGTCCACTCGGGACGTGGGAGTGACAGTCATGCCACAATGACACCACCTACCGTACCATTGGTCAATGGCGAAGAATGATCCGGTCTTCCCCCGGCTATCGGCGGCCGACGGTCAGCGGCCGGTAGGTGCCGAGAGCCAGCCCGATCACCGCGGCGATCCCCACCGCCGTCATGATCTGCCGCGGCTCCGGGTAGGAGGTCCCGACCAGGATCGCGCTGCTGATGACGGTGAACACCCACGCCAGCGCGCGCAACGCGATCGCACCGCGCGGCGCGGGAGTCGCCGCGTACGGATCGGGCAGCAGGGCACCGAGCCCGATCACGATGAGCACCGAGATGACGATGTCGCTGGGACGATGCCAGCCGTCGGCGATCAGGCCGAAGGTGATCACCGACGCCCACGTTCCGCCGAGCGCGATCACGAACGGCCGCAGCCACTTCGGTGACGCAGCGATCAACACGACCACACACGAGGTCACCGCGGCGGCGTGGCCGCTGGGTGCGGAGTTCGACGTCTCGAGGATCCAGTCATGCAATTGTGGGCGGATCAGCACGACGTCGCGCAACACGCGTGCGATCACGGCGATGAGCAGGGGAAAGAGCAGAAGCGTCGCGGTTGTCGCGATCGACCGGCCCCAGCGCACCCGCCCGGTGAGCGCCGGTAGCGACGAGCCGACGATCACCAGCACGGCAGCGGCGAACCACACCCGGACGTCGGTCACCACGGCCACCGTCACCGGATAGGGCACGTGCGCCACCGCCGACGACCGCCGCACCGCGTCGAGGACGTACTGGTCGACGATCTGTCCCCACGACGTCCACACCGCCACCCAGTAGACGGCCCCCGCGAGGGCGAGCGCCACCACCGCGACGACGACGGCACCCCACAACCGCGACGGCCTGGCGTCGTCGTGACGGGGTTCCGCCTCGGGCGGCGCGGCCAGGACACTCATATGTCCACGGTAGGTCAGGTTTCTGGGAAGACCCTGGGCGACAAGCCGAGCACCGGAAAGAGGTGCAGATCTCACCTCAGGAAACATGTTTCGTATGAATCAACACCGCGGTAATGCTTGCGTAACAGTCCGCGGGTCTACTAACAGGCAACAAGTTTCCTCTAGTGATCCAAACCGGGTCGCAGACCGATGAAAAGGAGAACACCCATGACCGTCGACGCCACGAGTGCACTGGCCTTCCGGGTCACCAGCGACGCCTGGACGAACCTGCCGAAGATGCCCGACGCAGACTACCCCGGTACCGAGGGCTTCATCGGCGACGTGTACGAGAATCCCGACGGCAGCGAGATGTGCTCGGGCTACTTCGAACTGCGCCACACCGACGCCCCCCTCTACTACGAATACGAGTACGACGAGATGAAGGTCGTGCTCGAGGGTGAGTTCCTGCTGGAGAACAAGGAAACCGGTCAGAAGACCGTCGCCAAGGCCAAGGACGCCATCTTCTTCCCCAAGGGCTCCAAGATCTACTTCTCCACCCCGAGCTACGCGCTGGCCTTCTACGCCGGACACCGCGACTCCACCCCGCTCTGAACCATGACCTCCGAGCTCTCCGCCGGCACCGCCGCGCAACTCCCGTTCACCAGCCTGCCGGTGTGGGCGCGGCCCGCCCCGGATGACCCGCAGCGGGCGACGACCACGGGGCCGACCGTCACCGGCACGTCCTACGTGCTCGTGGGAGTGGGCGATGCCGCCCACGACGCGCAGGATCGCCGGGTTCCGGCGTTGCCTGCCCGGGCATCGATCAGCCGGATCCGAGCCGAGGATGCCGCAGACGCCGCCGAGCGCCTGCAGCAGGCGCTGGCGACCGCAACCGTCGGGGTGCGGGTGCTCATCGCCGGACCGGTCGGCGCGTGCCTCAAGGTGCGTGCCGCGGCGGTGGCGGCGGGACTCGAGGACGACGAGATCAGTGTCGACGTGGTCGGATCCGGGCCGATCGACGTGTTCTGCTCCCACTGCCGCACCGTCACCACCGCCGACGCCGGAATGGATGACCTCGTCGACTGCGCCGGATGTGGCCGAGAACTCCTCGTCTACTACCACGTGTCCCGGCGTAAGGGTGCCTTCCTCGGTTTCATGGCCGACGCCGAATCGATTCCGGACCCCACCACACCGACCTCCCAGGAGCTACCGGTATGACCACCGCCGCAGAACCTGCCGTGGACAGCCCGTCCCGCATGGCAGACGACGGCACCATGACGCTGACCGTCACCTCGATCACGCAGTCCGCGAGTGACATTCGGACGTTCACCTTCGCCGCCTCGGACGGCGCGACGCTGCCGGGCTTTGTCCCCGGCAGCCATCTGGTGGTGCAGGCCGGCGAGCACGCCAACGCCTACAGCCTCGTCTCCGACGGCACCGCACCCACCGAATACGCCATCTCGGTACTGCGGGTCGCCGACGGCAACGGCGGATCACGCTGGATGCACGACGTCCTCACCGAGGGCGATGACATCGCGGTTCATCTGCCGCGCAACGCCTTCGCGCCGATCGCCCGCGCCGCCAAACATCTGCTGATCGCCGGCGGTATCGGCGTCACCCCGATGGTGTCGCACCTGCGGGCCGCCCGGCGGTGGCATCGCGCCACCCAGGTGCTCTACACCCACCGCGCCGACAATGCCGCCCACCTCGACGACATCACCGCGCTGACCGACGGTACCTGCGAACTCTTCACCGCCCGAGACACTTTCATCACCCGACTTGACGAGGTTCTCCGCGATCAGCCGATCGGCACCCACCTCTACGTCTGCGGCCCGGGCCCGATGATCGACGCCGTCGTCGACGCGGCCACCGCGGCCGGCTGGCCCGACTCGCGAATCCACTTCGAGCGCTTCGGTATCGACGCCCTCGATGCCGGTGACCCGTTCCGCGTGCACCTGTCGGGCAGCGACACCACCGTCGATGTGCCGTCCGGCACCAGCATGCTCACCGCGATCGAGAACGCCGGTGTGGCCGTTCCCAATCGATGCCGTCAGGGTGTGTGCGGCGAATGCCGCATCCCGCTGTCCGGCGGCACCCCGATCCACCGCGACCTGTACCTCACCGACGAGGAGAAGACCGCGGGAGACTGCGTGATGCCATGCGTCTCCCGTGCCGATGCCGGCGCCATCCTGGAGATCCCCCTGTGACCACCGAACTCGTGACACCCTCAGCCGCCACCGCGGAACTCATCGCCGGGTTCCCTTTTCCCTTTCCCGAGGACCGCTACCGCTACAGCACCAATGTGGAACCCGCCGGTGCGCCGACCACCACCCCGGCCGGTCAGTGGGGCGCCACCCTCGTCGACATCGACTCCGAGTACCACCACGAACTCCGTTCGCGCGCTGAGGTTCTCGCCTCCGATCCGACTCGTCACGCGATCCTGCCGCATATGGTGCCCGCCGCCTGGGACGCGATGCTGACGTTGATGCGGGAGCTGTCGACGGCCTACCCGGCCGAGATGCATCTGGACGCCACCGGTCCCGACACGTGGCACTGGTGCAACGATCTGCTCGGCATCGACCTCGACTTCACCTACGGCGACCCCGTCACCCTGCCGGACGAACCGTTGCGCTACATCGCCTCCCAGGTGCAGGAAGACATCGCGCTGCTCGACCAGCGCGACGGACAGCTGTTCGTCGACGCCGGCGTGATCACCTTCGCCGCCGACTGGAGCTTCGGCTTCGACGTCGGGATGAGCTTCCTGGAGATCCACGGCCCGGTGCCGCGGGTGAAGAAGCTCGGCGTCGTCACCCGCGCCCACGAATTCCTCAAGCGACTCCAGCCGCACGAACCGTACCGTCGTACCAACTGGACGTTGACCATCGGACGCCGACTCGACGTGTCCACCGAGATCTATCCCGAGTGGGGCCCGGATCGCGAACGCATCCAGCACGTCGATGACGCCGAGTTCGGCAAGCTCGTCCACCTGCGGGTGGAGGTTCAGCACCTCATCCGGCTACCCGATTCGGGTGCGCTGATGTTCCTGATCCGCACCTACATGCTTGCCCTGGAGGATCTCGCCACCATCGAACCGTGGCGGCGTCGCGCCGCCGAGGTGATCGCCGAATTGCCGGACGACATGGCCGATTACAAGGGCATCATCAAGTACCGGGAGCGTGCCGCGGCATGGCTGCGCACCGCCGAGCCGACCGTCCCCGTCGCCCAGGGTCTGCCGGACTGGCCCGCCACACCGCCCGCCGTCGACACCGATGCCGCGGAGTTCCTGATCGTCGCCGTCGGACACGACGACCACGCGTCGCACGTGGCCCGCACCTGGATCAACCAGGCATCCGAGGTCGGCCCGACCCGCATGCTCGTGCTCGATTCCCTCACCGACACCGCCGACGCCGACACCCTTCGGCAGGCGTTGGGGCAGGGCGTCACCGGAACCCGGATCATGGTGACCGGTGGGCAGTTCGACGTGATGACGGCTCTGGCCATCGCCCGCGGGGCCGGTGCGATCGCCGACGAACTCACCGCCTTCGTCACCCACACCGACGATCTGCCGATGTACTGCGCCCACTGCACCACCACGGCGCGCGTCGAGGGTCGTCCCGGCCAGGTCGTCACCTGCCCGGGTTGCGGAACCACGGTCGAGATCCACGAGCATCATTCCTCCTCCCGCGGAAGCTTTCTGGCCTCCGCCGCCGAAGCCCGGGAACTGTCATGACCATCATCGACGAGCCCGGCCCGTCCGCCGAACTGCTCAGCGGGCATCGGCATCCTGGCTATCGCACCGATGTCCGTCCGATGCGTGTCATCGAGAAACGCTCGCTGACAGCGGATATCACGCACTTCCGGTTCGTGCCGACCGACGATCCGTCGACCGGCGCGGTCTCGCCGATGCTGACGCCGTTCCAGCCGGGAAGTCACGTCATCGTCTCCACCGGAGACGGACACCGCAACGCCTACTCTCTCGTCGACGACGGACTCTATCCCACCGACTACGGCATCTCGGTGCTCCGACGAGGAGCCGGCGGTGGCTCGGACTGGTTGCACGACACCATCTCCGAGGGTGACATCGTCGAGATCGAAGGTCCCCGTGCGATGTTCGCACCGATCCTCGATCAGCGTCACGCCCTATTGGTGGCCGGCGGCATCGGGATCACCCCGATCCTGTCGCACGCACGGGCCATCGCCCGCGATGCGGCGATCACCGGCGTCGGCGCCGAGATCATCTACTCGTATCGGCCGGGCGCGGCCGCCCACCTCGAGGACCTGCGCACACTGGCCGCACACGAGGCGATCACCCTCCACGAGGCGACCGGCGTCGAGGAGACGATCGCCACCCTGCGTGCACGACTTGCCGTGCAGCCCCTGGGCACCCACGCCTACGCCTGCGGTCCGGCGGCCCTGCTGGAGACCTATCAACTCCTCGCCACCGAGGCCGGATGGCCCGCGGCCCGCGTGCATCTGGAGCGATTCACCGCACCTGAACAGGATCCCGGCGACCCGTTCTCCGTGCGTGTGGCCTCCACCGGCGAGCGGATCGACGTTCCGTCGGGTGTCTCCCTGCTGGAGAGGCTGCTCGAACACGACGTGGCCGTCCCCAATCTGTGCCGGCAGGGCGTGTGCGGCGAGTGCCGCATCACGGTCCGCTCCGGACCGATCCTGCACCGCGACTTCGTCCTCACCGACGAGGAGAAGGCCTGCGGCGACGCGATGATGAGCTGTGTGTCGCGCGCCGTTCCCACCACCGACACCACGACCGACTGCGATCTCGAGGTGGACCTATGACACTGACGACACCCGCCCGCACCGCCAAAGAGCTGACCCCGGCGGCGCAACATTATCTGTCCCAACCCGTCGATCATCTCGCCAACATCCCGTGGCCCTTCCCCGACGAACTCGAGGAGTTCTCCTACACCGTCAACGTCGAACCCGCACGCGTTCCACGACGCACCCGCGGCGGCGAGTGGGGCCGCAACCTGGTGGATCTCGGTGGGGCGGAATACCTCACGTACATGACCGAGCGTCGGCGGATTCTCGACGACGACCCGTCCCGGGTGCGCATCCGCCCGGGCATGGATGTGGCGTGCTGGGATCTGCTGCTCTACTACCTGCGCGACCTCGCGGCCGTCCACCCGGGCGTGATGCACCTCGAGGAGCTGCCCGGCCGCCGATTCCATTGGCGTAACGACCTTCTGGGCACCGATCAGGAGTTCGTGCTCGGCGACCTCACGACGCTGCCGTATCACCCGATGGAGTTTCTGGCCCGTGAGGTACCCGACGATCTGCTGCTGATCGTCGAACGCGACGGCCGACTGTACTTCGACGCGGGCATTGTCACCTTCGCCGCCGCCTGGTCGGTGGCCTTCGACGTCGGCATGGACATGGATGAGATCCACGCTCCGGTACCGGGTCTGATCCGCAAGGGCATCGTCGCGCGTGCCGAGCAATTCCTCCGCCGACTCCCCGCCGACCAGGTGTATCGGCGCGTCAACTGGACGTTGTCGGCATCGGATTCACACCTTCTCGACGTCAGTCTCGAAAAGCTGCCGGCGTGGGGTCGTGATATCCCGCAGATGGTCGCCGACGGCGACTACTCCCGCGCCCGCCTGCGCATCGAACTCGAACACTTCGTGCGGCTGCCCACCTCCGGCGCGGTGACCTTCAACATCCGCACGTTCATGGCGTCGCTCGCCGACGTCCGGCGCATCCCGGAGTGGGCCACACAGCTGGCCACGGTCATCGAGAACCTCGACGACGACATCGCCGCCTACAAGGGATTTCTGGACTACCGCGACGACGTCGTCGCCTACCTACGCGGGTAAACCACCCATCAGCGCAACTGCGTAACCACTTCTACTGCAAGGAAAGTCATGGATGTCCTCGCCGCGCACGCGGATCTCGCCTGGATGCTCGCCGCATTCGCATTTCTAGTCCTGATGATCCCCGGACTCGGGCTCTACTACGGCGGCATGCTGGGCGGACGCAACGTCCTCAACATGATGTCGATGGTGTTCGCGACCCTCGGCATCACCTGCGTCATCTACGTCCTCTACGGTTACGGCCTGGTGTCCGGGCCGTCGGTGAAGGGATGGGGAATCATCGGCAACCCCGCCGACTACATCGGTCTGGGCAATCACCTCACCGACGACGGCTCTGGCGGCATCCAGGTGCTCTACATCGCGGCCTGGTTCATCATGTTCGCCGCGATCACCGTGGCCATCGTCGCCAGTGGTGCCGCCGGCCGAATGAAGTTCAGTGCCTGGCTGGTGTTCGTCCCGATCTGGCTGACCCTGGTGTACTTCCCGGTGGCGCACTGGGTGTTCGCCGCCGACTCCGACGCGGGCGCCGGTGGCTTCCTGCTGAACAAGATCCACATCCACGATTTCGCGGGCGGCACCGCGGTGCATATGAACTCCGGAGTGGCGGCGCTCGCTCTGGCCATGGTCCTGGGAGCGCGACGTCGTCGCGCCGAACGCCCCCACAATGTTCCGTTGGTCCTGCTCGGCGGTGGTCTGCTCTGGTTCGGCTGGTTCGGGTTCAACGGCAGCTGCGCGGGTGGTGCGAACTTTCTGACCCAGTACGTCGTCCTCAACACCCTGCTCGCGGGCGGCGCCGGAATGCTCGGCTTCTGGGCCATCGAGAAGTGGCGGGAAGGTCACGTGACCGGTCTGGGTTCCATCACCGGTGCCATTGCCGGGCTCGTCGGTATCACCCCGTCGGCCAACACGATGACACCGATCGGAGCCCTCCTCGTCGGTCTCATCGCCGCCGGTGTGGTCGCGTTCTTCCTCAGTTTCAAGCCGAAGTTCAAGGTCGATGACAGCCTGGACGCCTTCGTCGTGCACGGCATCGGCGGCATCGTCGGCACCGTGTGCATCGTGTTGTTCGCCGCGGGCAGCGCCCCGGCCGGCATCACCGGCATCCTGTTCGGCGGCGACGCGGACATCGTCTGGCGTGAGCTCGCCGGCATCGTCATCACCTGCAGCTTCTCCTTCGTGATGACCTGGCTGATTGCCAAGGCTCTCGACAAGACGATCGGTCTGCGCGTCGACCCGGAGACCGAGACGCAGGGCCTGGACTCGACCATCCACGCCGAATCCGCCTACGAGATCCCCGCGGCCGGCGTCGGACACGGTGGACTGTCGGGCATGTCAACCGTCCAGGCGTCACGATCGGTCGAGAAGAAGCTCGCCGAATCGGTCGACGACGACCTCGCCGACTCCCGCGCCTGATAATCACGGACAGCGCTCCTCGCATCCCGCCGGTCGGGGTGCGGGGAGCGCTGTCCTTCCCGCTGGTCGAGGCCATCCTTTCCACTGGTCTGAGGTGCGAGGAGCGCTGGTGACGAGTCTCGAGACCTCTTGTGCCGAGAGCATTCCGGGCTCCGACGGCTGCGTAACCGACCGAGGTGTTGCACCAGTCGGGCGGTGGCGTCGCGAACCTCTCGTCCATCTTGCGTGCCGGCTGCGGATCATTGGTTCCGATGTAGCCGGCGAATGCACGTGGTGCGAGCACCGCGCACTTGGCGACGCCGTCCTCGACGCCGGGCAGCTGAATACTGGGGTCAGCTGTCGCACTGCCTATTCCGGCGCCCGTGGCCGGCGCGCTCCGGCAGACAACGATTTCTCATGCTCGCCCCTTCGTGTCCATCCCCTACGCGTTGGGGCATTCGCGCAGTGCTCGGCGTCCCTTGTCCGCCCCGATACCCGCCTCTCACAACCGCGAAACACGATCGCAACAAACCGGAGGTCTACTACAAGTAGACAAAAGTTCATCCGAGTAGACATTCTGGTAACACCCCACCCGACCGGAGCATCGCAATGACTGATACCAACCACGATCTCGCCGCCCTCTGCCAGGCCAGCGGAACCAAGTTCATCCTCGCGATGTTCGTCGACCTGCGCGGCAAGGCCTGCGCCAAGCTGGTGCCGGTCGAGGCCATCGACGAACTGGCCACCGACGGAGTGGGATTCGCGGGCTACGCGGTCGGCGCCATCGGTCAGGAGCCGCGCGATCCGGACCTGGTCGCCGTTCCGGATCCGAGCTCATTCCTGCCGATCCCGTTCATCAAGGAAGGCCTCGCGCTCGTCCACTGCGACCCGCACGTCGAGGGCAAGCCGTGGCCGTTCGCGCCGCGCAACATCCTCAAGGCCCTGATCGCGCAGGCCGACGACGCCGGCTTCGAGCCGTGGGTCGGCGCCGAGGTCGAGTACTTCCTGCTCAAGCGTGCCGCCGACGGCTCGCTGGTCACCGCCGACGACGCCGACGACTCCGATCAGCCCTGCTACGACGTGCGCGGCCTCACCCGGATGTACGAACATCTCACCGCGGTGTCCACCGCGATGAACCAACTCGGCTGGGGCAACTACGCCAACGACCACGAGGACGGCAACGGACAGTTCGAGCAGAACTTCGCCTACTCCGACGCCCTGACCACCGCCGACCGCGTCATCACGCTGCGCTACCTGCTGTCGGTCATCGCCGCCGAAAGCGGGATGGTCGCCACGTTCATGCCCAAGCCGTTCGCCGAACGCACCGGTTCCGGCTTGCACCTGCATCTGTCGCTGACCGCCAACGGCCGGCCGGTCTTCCCGACGGAGTTCGACGACGAGCGCGGCCTCGGAATCTCCGATACCGCCTACGGCTTCGTCGCCGGAGTCCTCGAGCACGCCTCCGCGCTGCAATCGGTGATGGCCCCGACGGTCAACTCCTACAAGCGAACCGGCGCGACCGCCACCCGATCGGGAGCATCGTGGGCACCTCGCGTCCCGACCTACGGCGGCAATGACCGTACCCACTACATCCGCATCCCCGACGACCAGCGGGTCGAGTTGCGCGGCGGCGACGGTTCGGCCAATCCGTACCTCGCGATCGCCTCGGCCCTCGGCGCCGGACTCGACGGGATCAAGCGGAGCCTCGACCCGGGCGCGCTGGGCTCCGGACCCGATCACATGAGTCCGCTTCCCCTGACCCTCCTGCACGCGGTCGAGGCACTCGAAGCCGATCCCGTCGTGACCGCGTCGCTCGACGCCGCCATGCCCGAGGAGTGGCCTGCCGACAAGCTCAGCGTCTCAACCTACTTCAGCAAGCTCAAGCGCGAGGAGTTCTTCGCCTGGCATTCGGCGGTCTCCCCCTGGGAGATCGATCAATACCTCACCGCGTTCTGACCTCGCCTCCCCACCACCGTCATCACCCACCAGAAAGGACCACACCATGTGCGGAATCGTCGGGTTGCATCTGCGCAACCCGGATCTGTATCCCCGACTCGGCGAGCTGCTCGCCACCATGCTCGGCGAAATGCAGGACCGCGGAGCCGATTCGGCCGGTATCGCCGTCTACGGCAACAACGACTGGGCACCGGCCGGCCACGGCTGCGTCAGCCTGCTCGATCTCGATGTCGACGCCGCCGATGCCGCTGCGGCACTGAGCGAGTCGCTGGGCAGCCCGGTCTCGGCCCGCCACGTCGACAACACCCTGGTGATCAGCGCCGAACTGCAGTCCGAAGAGCTCTTGGCCGCCGCCCGCGCCGCCTACCCGGAAGCCCTCGTCGCCGGCTTCGGTTCCGACCTCACCGTGCTGAAAGGCGTTGGCGCACCCCGAGATCTGACCACGCGCTGGGATCTCGCCTCGGCCCGGGGTTGGCAGGGTGTCGGACACACCCGCATGGCCACCGAGTCGGCCGTCACCCCCGCCGGCGCCCACCCCTACGCCGTCGGACCCGAACAGTGCCTGGTGCACAACGGATCGTTCTCCAACCACGCGACCATCCGTCGCGAACTCCGCGCCGCCGGAGTCGAATTCGACAGCGAGAACGACACCGAGGTCGGCGCCCGATTCGTCGCACACCAGCTCGCGCAGGGCAAGGACGTCGAGACCGCCCTCAAAGAGGTGTGCGCCACCTTCGACGGCTTCTACACCCTGGTCGTCTCCAACCGCGACTCGTTCGCGGTGGTGCGCGACGCCATCGCCTGCAAGCCCGCCGTCATCGCCGAGACCGACGACTGGGTAGCCATGGCCAGTGAATACCGCGCCCTGGCAGACCTGCCGGGCGTCGAGAACGCTCGAATCTGGGAACCGGAACCGGAGGTCGTGTACGCATGGACACGCTGAACACCGACACGCAGGTCTTCGACCTGGCCACCACCGCGCTGCGTGAGGTCAATTCGACTCTGCACAAAGAGATCTCGGGAGAGTTCGAGATCAACAACCCGGCCGGCGCACACAGCGTGGCAGCCGGTGTCAACGCCCCCGTCAAAATCACCGTCAACGGCCATGTCGGCTACTACGCGGCCGGCATGAACCAGCAGGCCGAGATCGTCATCAACGGTAACGCCGGCACCGGTGTCGCCGAGAACATGATGAGCGGCACGGTCGTCGTCAAGGGCAACGCCTCGCAGTCGGCCGGTGCCACCGCGCACGGCGGACTGCTCGTCATCGAGGGCGACGCGGCCGCACGCTGCGGCATCTCGATGAAGGGCGTCGACATCGTCGTCGGCGGAAACGTCGGCCACAACAGTGCATTCATGGCGCAGGCCGGCCGGATGGTCGTGCGCGGCAACGCCGGTGCCGGACTGGGAGATTCGATCTACGAGACCCGGATGTACGTGCGCGGCACCGTCGAAGGCCTGGGCGCGGACTGCATCGCCAAGCCGATGGAGGCCGAGCATCTCGAGGAGCTCGCCGGTCTGCTCAAGGCCGCCGGCTTCAAGGATGACGACCCGAAGACGTACACCCGCTACGGCTCGGCACGCAAGCTGTACCACTTCCACAGCGACCACTCGTCGGCGTACTGAGCCCGGCGTTCCGAGCCCGACGTTCCGAGCCCGACGTTCCGAGCCCGACGTACCGCGACCGGCCTACGGAACCGCACGACGCCACGGCGCCCCCACCACCGCCTCATCCACCTCCACCAGGAGCCCGCCATGACCGAACTCACCAACGAGCAACGCGGACTGCGTGAGTCCGCGACGTTCGACCGCACCACCATCGCCGCCATCCAGCGTGCCGCCGACACCGGCATCTACGACATCCGCGGCTGGGGCGCCAAGCGCAAACTTCCCCACTTCGACGACCTGCTGTTTCTCGGCGCGTCGATGTCGCGCTACCCGCTCGAGGGCTACCGCGAGCGCTGCGACACCGATGTCGTCCTCGGATCGCGTAACGCCAAGTACCCCTTGCATCTCGACACCCCGGTCACCATCGCGGGTATGAGCTTCGGTGCACTGTCCGCCGGTGCCAAGGAGGCACTGGGCCGCGGTGCCTCCGAGGTGGGTACCTCCACCACCACCGGTGACGGCGGGATGACCCCTGAAGAACGCGGGCAGTCGAAGAACCTCGTCTACCAGTACCTCCCATCGCGCTACGGGATGAACCCCGACGATCTCCGCAAGGCCGACGCGATCGAGGTCGTGCTGGGTCAGGGCGCCAAGCCGGGTGGCGGCGGAATGCTGCTGGGGCAGAAGATCTCCGAGCGTGTGGCCGCCATGCGGACGCTGCCCCAGGGCATCGATCAGCGCAGCGCCTCGCGCCACCCGGACTGGACCGGCCCCGATGACCTCGCCATCAAGATCAACGAGCTGCGCGAGATCACCGACTGGGAGAAGCCCATCTACATCAAGGTGGGCGCCACCCGCACCTACTACGACGTGAAACTCGCGGTGCACGCCGGCGCCGACGTCGTGGTGGTCGACGGCATGCAGGGCGGCACCGCCGCCACCCAGGACGTGTTCATCGAGCACGTCGGCATCCCGACGCTGGCCGCCATTCCGCAAGCGGTGCAGGCACTTCAGGAGCTCGGGGTGCATCGCAAGGGGGCGAGTGGAGCGGCGGGGGACGGTGGAGTGCAGCTCATCGTCTCCGGCGGCATCCGTAACGGTGCCGACGTCGCCAAGGCGATGGCACTCGGCGCCGACGCCGTCGCGATCGGCACCGCCGCCCTGATCGCACTCGGCGACAACGATCCTCGCTGGTCGGCGGAGTACGAGGCGCTCGGTTCGGCCGCCGGCTTCTACGACGACTTCCAGGATGGCAAGGATCCGGCGGGCATCTCCACGCAGGACCCGGAGCTGTCGGCACGCTTCGATCCGATCGAGGGTGGTCGTCGCCTGGCCAACTTCCTGCGCGTCATGACCATGGAGGCCCAGACCATCGCCCGCGCCTGTGGCAAGGCACACCTGCAGCACCTCGAGCCCGAGGACCTCGTCGCCATCACCATGGAGGCCGCCGCTATGGCGCGCGTTCCCCTCGCCGGAACCTCCTGGATTCCCGGAGCGGGAGCAGGACTGTGAGTCAGAGCGCATCCGTCGTCATCATCGGTGGCGGCCTGGAAGGGGCCGCCACCGCATGGGCCCTGGCGCAGCGAGGCATCTCCGATGTCGTTGTGTGCGAACGTGATACTGTCGGCGGCGGCATGACCGGCAAGTCGTCGGGCATCGTCCGCTGCCACTACGGGGTCAGCTCGCTGGCCGCGATGGCCGCCGTCGGCCTCGAGGTGTTCGAGAAGGCCGAGGAGATCTTCGGCACCGACATCGGGTTCCGGCAGACCGGCTACGTCGTCGGCGTGGGCGAACCCAACGTCGAGAACCTCCGTAAGAGCATGGCCGCGCAACGTGAGGTCGGGGTGCAGACCGAGGAGATCGGTCGCGACGAGGTGGCCACGATGTGGCCGGCCGCCGATCTCGAACCGTTCGCGGCGTTCGGCTGGGAGGAACGGGGCGGATACGGCGACGCCTATCAGACCGCGCAGGCCTTCGCCGCGTCCGCGCGCGCCGGCGGTGTCCGAATTCGTCAGGGCACCAGCGTGTCCGGGCTGCTCGTCGACGGTGATCGGGTCACCGGGGTGACCCTGGCCGACGGCGACACCATTTCCGCCGACACCGTCGTCGTCGCGACCGGTGTGTGGACCCGCCCATTCCTGCAGGCCTACGGCATCGACGTGCCGATCGAGGTGCACCGCGAGCAGATCGTGATGATCCACCCCGGCGTCGAGATCGGCGACGTCCCGGTGTTCTCCGACCTCGTGTCGCTGCAGTACGTCCGCCCCGACGTACGTGGTGAGATCCTGTTCGGAAACAGCGATCTGCAGGAGTTGGAGATCGCCGACCCGGACGGCTACCTCAACCGCGCCGACGAGACCTTCCTCGATCTGACCGTCGATAAGGTGGGCACCCGCTTCCCGGACTTCACCGAGGCGGCCATCACCTCCAGCTACGCCGGTTGCTACGACGTCACGCCGGACTGGAACCCGATCATCTCCCGCGGTCCGCTCGACGGACTCGTGATCGCCGCCGGGTTCAGCGGCCACGGGTTCAAGATCTCGCCGGCCGTGGGTCGTCTCGTCGCCGACCTCGTCGTCGACGGCCGCAGCAGCGACCCGCGGATTCCCGAAGCCGATTTCCGGTTCACGCGGTTCGCGGAGAACGACCTGCTCAAGACCTGTTTCCCGTATGTCGGGGCGGGCGAGATGAGGTGAGTGCGTGTGCGCACTGAGCCGCGGTGAGCGCGGCGACGGTGTGGTCGCCGAGCTCCCGCGGTTCCTTGTGGCCGACTCGTCAGGGTCACTGTCAGTGGACGACGTTTCCCGATATGCTGTCGGGATGGATCAGAGCGACGACGCGATCACCGTCGATCCGGAGACCACCGACGCCGACTCGGGGTCATCGGCAGCTGCGCTGATCCGCAACCAGTCGGGAACCGCGCGTGATCGCACTCCGGATCAGTCCGTCGAGGAACTCGAACTCGAGACCGCGATCGCCACGAACGTCCGCCGGTTGCGTCAGCAGCTGGGGCTCACGGTGGGGGAGATGGCCATTCGCGTCGGCATCTCCAAGGCGATGTTGTCGAAGATCGAGAACGCGCAGACCTCCTGCAGCCTGGCCACACTGGCCCGACTGGCGACGGCCTTCGACATCTCGGTGACCTCACTGTTCCGTGGCGCCGATGTCGAACGCTCGGCCGTATTCGTGAAGTCGGGGGAGGGTTCGCGAATCGTGCGCGCCGGGTCACGCGAAGGCCACGACTACGAACTGCTGGGGTCACTCCGCGGCGAGCACAAACGCCTGGAATGCCTGATGGTCACCCTCAACGAGGACTCCGTCACCCAGCCGCTCTTCCAGCATCCGGGCACCGAATTCCTGTACATGATCGAAGGCGTCATGGAGTACGCCCACAGTCGGTCGGTGTATCGCCTGTCGCCGGGTGATTCGATGCAACTCGACGGCGAGGCCCCGCACGGTCCGGTCGCGCTCATCGAACTCCCGGTGCGCTTCCTGTCGGTCATCGCGTTCCCCGACTCCGCGGTCTGACGCTTCCCACCGCCTGCCTCGACCCGCGGCCCGGCCGGCGGCAACGGGCAATCCGTCCTTCACTCGGCAGGACGGGGAAGTCCGTCAGCCCGCAGAGTCATCCGTTGTCTCCGATAATCCGTTGTGTCCGCCCGCCCGGACATGTCACAGTGAGTCGCCCCGAAAACCTCGCTCCCGCAAGGAGGACTGACCCACTGGAGACTCCGATGATCCCGGACGGCCCGATGTCCGACGCCGACGTGCCCGCGGCCGCCCCCGCCGCCCGCGGCGCGACGCTGGCGGATCTGCTTGCCGCAGAGGACTACTGGGTACGCAAGACCGTGACGTTCCTCGGCCGGCTCCTGTCGGAGACGAGCGATACTCGGGCGCAGGGATTCTCGGAGTTCCTCGCCGAGCATCTGGGTCATCGTCGGCACGAACTGGTGGCGCATATGCTTCCGCTGGCGTCGGCCACCGTGGTGGCCGCCGGCCTGGTGCTCGCCGACCTGATCGAGGAGGGCCGGCCTCGGATCGGTCCGGACGAGGACGACGGTCCACCGAGCTGGGCTCATCATCGGGTCGGGCCGTCGGAGTACTCGGCGCCGGCCGACGCCACCTTGATCTTCCTCGGCGACAACCCCT
Source organism: Gordonia sp. NPDC003950 (assembly GCF_053605205.1). Lineage (NCBI taxonomy): Bacteria > Bacillati > Actinomycetota > Actinomycetes > Mycobacteriales > Gordoniaceae > Gordonia > Gordonia sp. NPDC003950. Next base: position 34,824 of record NZ_JBSGIT010000028.1, read on the forward strand.
TCGGTGACACCCCACTCGCGATCGCCTGCTCGGTCAACACGGACCGTCCGAGCTCGAGCCTCACCGTGCTCGTCGCCCCGGGGCACGACGATGTGGCACGCGCGGCGATGTCGGAGATCCGGCGTCGCATCGCTGAGCGCAACCCGCTGCGCGGCCGGGTGCTGTCGGTCGGACAACAGTATGGTGCCCTGACATTCAGTGTTCTGGAATCCATCTCGGTCGGCCGGGAGCAGGTGTCGGTTCCCGAATCGGTGTGGCGAGAAATCGATCTGGCCGTCGACGCGGTGACCGAACGCAGCGACGCGCTGCGCGCCGCCGGCCTCTCCTCCAGCTATGGCGTGCTGATCGCCGGGCGGCCGGGGGTCGGCAAGACCGCGGTCTCACGCGTGGTGGCAACCGAACTCGCCGGTGACTTCACGATCCTGATCCCGACGGCCTCGGCCGCATCACACGTGCTCGCCGAGATCTACGAACAGGCAGCGACTTTCGGTCCGTCGGTGATCATTCTGGACGACATCGACCTGTACGTGCGCCGCCGCGGTGACGGCGACGACGTCGGGCTCGGTGCATTGCTCGCCGCCCTCGACGGTGCGGCCAAGTCCGATCGTGTCCTCACCTTGGCCACGACCAACGATCCTCGCGCCCTGGACGGCGCGGCCACCCGAGCGGCACGCTTCGACAGCATCATCGAACTCGATGCGCCGTCGGATGCGGCTGCCGCCACCATCGTGCGTGGGCTCCTCGACAAGGTGCCGGGTTCCGACGTCGACGTCGAGCGGGTGATCGCGGCATTTCCGGACGGACGCAACGGAGCCGACATCGTCGAGACGGTCCGACGCGCCATCCTGCTCGCCGGAGCGCCCGTCACGACGGGCTCGCTGCTGTCGGTGATCGATCGGCAGGAGTACGCCTCGTCTCTGCCGATGGGCACGTATCTGTGAGCGGGTCCGGCACGGAAATCGATCGCAGCGCGAGGGAAATCGTGCCGGTGGCAACCACGTTGGCCGGCAGTTCGGCGTGCACCGTGCGGCGGTGACCGTTGAGGTCGACGACGGTCACGTCCATCATCCGCGCGCCCGCCAGCGTATTGCCCGGAAACGCCAGGTCCGCGACGGCGGTGGGCAGCGGCACGGCCGCGTCGACATGAAGGATCGCCCGGCCGCCGGTGATCTGGGCGGAGCGCACCCGGGTCACCAGCACCGGGAACCACTGTGTTGGCGCACATAGTGATTGGCACACCGGCTGACCGTCGTCGTCAAGGTAGAACGCGAGCTTGCGGCGGCATGACTCCTCGCGCAGGTCGAGTTCGCCGACGCGAATGTCGGCTCCCGTCGAGGTCATCGGGAGCGGCCAGGTCAGGGGATCGAACGAGCGGGTCACCAGAACCCCTTTCAGCGAGGGCAGTAGATCGAACAGACTCACCGTTCCGGTAATCCCCTCGCCGTAAGCCCTCGACGCGACAAGAGTTCGTCAAAACTCATCGGTCGGTGACCCCCCTCACATGCGCAATCCCGACAGCAGTCTGACAGCGCACGGCCATCGTGCGGGCAGACCGGCCGGTCATCGTGGAGCACGTCAGAGAGAAACGCACACAGCCGATCTCACCCCGAGTACCGAGAAGGAGCTCCCCATGGCCGCACCGCGCCGCACCACCAATCAAGCCCACGCCACGCGTCGTCGCCGCGTTCGTCGCTACGACCCGCGCAGTCGTCAATGGCTGTGGATGTGGGTGTGATCCGACGCCGGACCCCGCCGATGTGATGACCCCGAAGTGATGACCCCGATGTGATGACCCCACCCGATCTCGGGTGGGGTCATCGTCGTCGAAACGCTCAGAGGCGCAACCTCACCCGGCCGAGGCCGCCACGATCATCAGAATGAATATGATCAGCAACAGGAACATGCTCACCGCAAAGATCGCGATGGTCGCGCCCATGCCGTTGTACTTCTGCGGTGCGGGGCCCAGCGATCCGCCGCTGAACACCCACACCGGCGCGCGGTATTCGAGTTCCACCGGCTGACCGGGATGGACCATGACCGGCAGATCCGCCGGCCCGATGCGCGGCGGCAGCAGGTAGGGCACATGCACGTGCAGGTGATGCTGGCCGGGTGGTAGCGGGATCTCGTTGCGGCCCCACGAGGTCACCGGCAACTCGTGCCCGTCGATGGCGATCTTCGGCTTGAAGAATGCCAGCATCCACGACAGCGGGAAGTACTTGGTGGTCAGCGCGATTCCTTGCTGCTGACCCGCGACTCCCTGGGGTCCGGGATGGGCCGGCGGGGCGGCGTGACCGGCCGCCGGATAAGACTGCTGCGCGGGCTGTTGCGCGGGAGCGCCGTAACCGGCCGGCGCCGCGCCATATGCGGGGGATGCCGGTGGCTGTCCGTACTCCTGCCCGGGCTGCCTGTACTGGGGTTGCCCGTGCTGGGGCTGTCCGTGCTGTGGTTGACCGTACTGAGGCTGTCCGTACTGGGGCGGCGGCCCGTACTGCGGTTGTCCCTGCTGGGGTTGACCGTACTGGGGTTGACCGTACTGGGGCTGGCCATACGGGGACTGGCCCTGCGGTGGTTGCGGACTGTTCACGGTTGTTCCCCGCTCCTGTGTGATACCTCGAGCGCGGACCCGGCACCCGGCCCGCAGTGGACCCAATGTAGCGCGCAGCGCGTCGAACTCAACCCGGACGCTGGAACTGCCGGAATTGTCGTGTCACCAGGGTCATTCGGAAGACCCACCACGGAAGACCCACCACGGAAGACCCACCACGGAAGGCCGCGAGTGCGTCGGGTCAGGGCGACGCCTGCGCCGCGCGGAAGGCGGCAACCACCTCGGCGGAGATCCGGCCCCGATCGGACACGGCGATCCCCGCCGCCCGTGCCCACGACCGCACGACGGCCGGAGCGGGCGGGCGATCCGCGCCGGAGGCGTCAACCAGGGACGCAGCCGCCGTCTCACTCAGCGCCGTCTCACTCAGCGCCGTCTCACTCAGCGCCGTCTCACTCAGCGCCGTCTCCGACGACTCCGCGGTCCGGTGCAGACGCCACTCGCTCAGGCACGCACCGAACCAGCGGTACAACCACTCCTGCGCCAACGCGCGCGTCTCACAGAAGACGATGGGTACGGATGGAAACCGGGCCTGCGCCTCGCCGACCGCATCGGCCACCGCGGACGCCGACACGTGTTCGAGTTTGAACAGGGCCGAGTACCCGGAGTCGACGATCACCGCCCCGCGGGGTTGTGCAGAGAGGTCGGCGAGCACGTAGGTGAGCTTGCCCGACAACAGGCTTGACGCGAGATCGTCGATGCTCTTGCGTTCGGCGGTGGCCACCAGCGCGTCGTCGTCGAACACGGCGTAGTCACCCACCGGCAGGCTGCGGCGAACCACCTGGGCCTGCTGCGCGGAGAATTTGTAGGCATAGCGTTCCCGGGTGTCGACGACGATGTCGAGCGCCAGGCCGTGCGCCCGAGCGGTCGGCGTGGTGACGTTCGGCCGCGCCTGCTTCGCAGTGCGGCGGGACTGCCAGAACACCATCTCGCGTCCCCGCGCGCGGGTGAGGACGAACTGGGAGCGGTTCTCGCGACCACGATCGAGGACGAGGTCGATCGCTGCACCACGCCGCGTGATGGACCGGATGGCGACCCGTTCGATGATCTCGGCGTCGTCGGGCCACCCGACCACGCGGTGGCAATACACCTTGGACGTGCGCGGCCAGGTCTCGCGTGTCTTCAGCACGATTCCGTCGTCACCGAGCGGCAGCCGCACGAGGTAGGGCAGCGTGGTGCCTTCCTCCGGGTTGTGCGCGATCAGCAGTTCGTCGGACATCGCCTCCAGCATGCCTCACACAACACCCGCCGACCTGCCTCGACGCGACGCCGGGCACACCGGATACCTCACCGGCAACTCCTTAGGCTAACCTAAGCACTCGTTGGACCCAGTGCCAGTGCGTCGAGTGATCTCCTCGACCTCGCGCCGACGATGACGAAGGGGGGACCTGCCACGTGCTTCGCAAATGGGTGGTGGTCTTGAGTGTGTTGCTGATCGGGTTGATCCCATTCGTGGGTACGCCCACCGCGTCGGCCGCCCCGCAGCCGACCATCACCGCCAAGCCCGGTGCCGGCACGGTGATCAGCTCCACCGACATCACCGACCAGCCCGATGCGCGCATGACCGGCGCCACGAAGGTCATCGCCGTCACCTACCTCTCCGAGAACGCCCAGGGCGACCTCGTCCCGGTGAAGGCCACGGTGTCGATCCCCGAGACCAACCCGCACGGCCGGTACCGCATCTTCGCGTGGGCCCACGGCACCGCCGGACTCGGCGACGAGTGCACCGTGACCGACCGGATGGGTGTGCGCATCAACGGCAAGGAACGCTGGCACGACTGGATGGGACCGTGGTTGAGTGACGGCTACGTCATCGTCGCCTCCGAGTACGCAGGTGTCGGCGGACCCGGTGTGCACGCCTACTCCGACGGACAGATGCAGGGCAAGAACGTCATCGACTCCGTCCGCGCCGCGCGCACCGTGGTCGAGCGGTACGGCGACGGAAACACCGCCGGCACCGGATACCTCACGTCGGGTGGCTCGCAGGGCGGGCAGAGCGCCATCTTCGCCGGCCATCTCGCCCCGACCTACGCACCGGAACTGCGCAATGTGGGTGTCAGTGCCCAGTCGGTGCCCGTCGACATCGCCGAGATGCTGGCGGTTGTCGCGCCCGGCGTGCCCCCGGTCGCCATCCCCGACTACGTCACCTACGTCTCCTATGTGCTGGCCGGCCTCAAGGTGTCGCGTCCCGACATCGACGTCGACTCCTACCTGACGCCGCTGGGCAAGCGACTCGTCGACCAGGCCGCCACCGCCTGCTACCCCGAGTTCAGCCCGGCGACAAGCCAATACAACGTCGGTCAGATGGTGTCCCGGCCGCTGTCGGAAAGACCGCTGCTCGACGCGGTCCGTGCCAACTCCAACGTTCCCGACTCGGGGTATGAGGCCCCGATGCTGATCCAGCAGGGGTTGCTCGACCCGATTGCACCGGCCGCGTTCACCTCGGCGTGGGTGGATCGTGCGCGGGCCAACGGTGCCCGCATCGACTACCGGACATACCCGGGGGCCACGCACGGTCTCGGTGCCTACGCGGAAACCGAGGCACACAAGTGGGCCGACACGCTGGCCTGGCCGACGAACTGACTTGCTGAACGAACTGACGCCGCGGGTGGGAGACCCGCGGCGTCAGCCCGGACGACGTGCCGTCAGCCGTCAGTGCGCCGTCGGATGCTGGTCGGTGCCACGTTCGGCGACGTGATCACCGGTCAAGGCGATCACCCGCAGTGCCGCACGAAGTTGGCGTGCGGTCGCCGCCCACGCCTCCCATTCGGCGCGGCATTCACCTTCGCGGGAGTCGGCGCCGGCGATCGCGGCATTGTCGGCGGCGTGAGTCCAGATCATGTATTGCTCCTCGGCGATGCCGAGGTGGTCGAGGATGGCGGTGGCGTCGTGGTCGCAGATCGCGGCCACCTGTTCCGGTTCGAGCGGGCATTGTTCGCTGTCGAGTTCGATGAGCCTGATGAGCGCTTCGGGGAGGTCGGCGTCGAGCAGGCTCCCGTCGGTGTCGGCGGACCCGGACCCACCCGTCAAAGACCCGGTGTCGGCGGGGATCGTGTCGTCGCCGGCCAACGCCGCCTGGACCTGGGCACGGCCGAAGTCCATGAAGTTCAGCCACTGAGCTATCCCGGCCGCCAGGTTCTGGCGGGAGAAGGCGGAGACCTCGACGGTGAGCACCGCGACCATGCATCGGTCATGCATGATCAGCTTGATCCCCGTGAACGGCAGGGTGCTGGTCGCGATGAACTCGTAGGCCCGCCCGAGGTCGGCGGCGGAGTCGACGACCGTGCCGAAGAACTCGACCGTGGGGCGATCGGTGAGGATGCGCAGCCACGAGGAGGTCTCGCCCGTCGGCATCGGGATGTCACCGTCGGGGTCGACGACCACCGGACGGCCCGACATCGATTCCAGTGCCGCGTGCACCATGGCGCGCAGGTCGCTGTGGTTGTGGGCGATGGTGACCACCTCGCGGGCCCATTCGCGGGGAGCGGCGTGCGGGTCGTCGAGGAAGGTGGGATGTAGGACATCCCAGACCTCGCGGAATGTGGCGATCACTCGGGCGGCGAGGTCGTCGGCATCGTCGCGGGTGGCGGTGGATCGGAAGTGGTGGTCGCCGGTCCGAGTCCAGCCGAGCACCCCGAGACCCCAGATCTGCTCGGTCCGTGTCTCCGGATGCGAGTGCAGGTCCCCGGAGTTGATGGTCGCGCAGATCCGGTCGTCGTCGGTGACGGTGAACTCGACGACGCCGTGGGCGCCCTCGGGGATGGAGTGGTTCTGTTCGGCGAGCACCGAAGCACCCGGCGCGAGGTGGGCCAGGCGGTCGGCGAGCTCGACGCGGTACTCGCTCCAGGCCGCTCCGATGGTGCCGTCGAAATCGCCCATGTCGTTTCCCTTCGGACCTGTTGCTAAAGCGAGGCTACGGTCTGACCGGGAACCCTGGAGGGTTGCGACGCAGGATCCCACTGTTTGTATGACCCTTACGTCGGGGACATCGCGGCGAGCGTCAACCGTCGAAGACTCGACGACCCGGCCGGATGGCACCTCACCCGGCCGGGTCGATGTCGCTGCGCAGGTGTCCGGTGATCTCGTCGATCTTGGCGCCGGTGGTGGGGGCGAACGACGAATCGTCGAATCGTGGCCGGCCGTCGACCTCGAGCTGATAGCGGGTGAGCTGATCACGCACCGGGTCCTTCATTTCCGCCAGGACGAGTTTCATGTCCTGGGATCGGAGGAAGTCGTCGAGTTCCACCAACTCGTCGACGGCGGTCGAGTCGATCTCGGTGATCGGTTCGGCGGCGATGATGACGGTGCGCACGCTGCGTCCGTCGGCGAGCGCGGCGACGACCCGGGACCGGACGTAGTCGTCGAACATTCCGCCGTTGGCGAAGAACAGCGGGGCGTCGAAGCGGATGATGACGACGCCGTCGATGGGTTCGGCGTCCGGATGCCGGGTGAGGTCGTGGTAGCCCCGCAGGCCGGGTACGCGGCCGAGTTCGGTGCGATACGGCCGCCACGCCAGGTTGACGAACGCCACCAGCGACAGCACCACGGCGACGATGATGCCCTGGAGCACGCCGACCAGCGCCACGCCGAGGAAGGCGACGACGCTCAGCGCCCCGTCGACCCGGTTGATGCGGAACAACGCCGCGGTGCCGCGGATGTCGACGAGTGAGACGGCCGCGGAGATGACCACCGCCGCCAGTGCCGCTGACGGCAGGTAGGCGGTGACATTCGGGGCCACCAGAATGAAGACGACGATCAGCACCGCGCCGACGAGGGATGCCAATTGTGTTCGCGCGCCTGCCTGTTCGGCGACCGGGGTGCGCGACGACGACGCGGAGACGGCGAAACCACCGAGGAATCCACCGGCGATGTTCGCCGCGCCGACCGCACCCATCTCCTGATTGGGATTGACCGCGGTGCCGGCGCGGGCGGCGAAGGTCCGCGACAGCACGCTCGTGTCGGCGAAGGCGATGAGCGCGATGCCGGCGGCCGGTCCGAGCAGGGACAGGGCGTCGTGCCAACTCACCCCACCCAGGTGCGGCGACGGTAGTCCACGGGGCATCGCACCGGCCACCGGAAGACGGTCCTGCCATCCGAAGGCCGCGACGACGATGATCGCGCCGACGACGGCGACGAGTACTCCGGGAATGGACTTGCGCCAGCGTTTGAGGCCGAAGATCACCGCCAGACAGACGATGCCGATGACCGCGGGCAACCACTCGATCTCGGAATGCGTCACCGCGTACACGATGTCGCGGACCTGCTCGATCGCCGAATCTCCCTCGATGCTGAAGCCGAGGAGTTTGGGGAGTTGGCTCAGCAGCACGATGAGCGCGATGCCGTTGAGGTAGCCGATGCGGATGGGTTTGCTCAGCAGGTCGGTGACGAATCCGAGCCGCAGCAGCGCTGCGACCACCAGCACCAGGCCGACCTCGATTGCCAGCACTCCGGCCAGGGCGATCCGGTCCTCGTCGACGACGGCGAGGGGGATGATGGCCGCGGCGATGATCGGGGCGAGCGAGGAGTCGGGCCCCAACACCAGGATGCGGGAGGGTCCGACGAACGCGTAGACCAGCAGCGGGACGATCGTCGCGTAGAGGCCGGTGACCGGTGGGAGCCCGGCGACCTCGGCGTAGCCCATGCCGGCCGGGATCAGCAGGGCGGTCACCACGATCCCGGCGACGAGGTCACCTCGAAGCCACGACCGTTCGTAATGCAGCAGGGTGTGCAGACCCGGGAAGAGTCGAGCGAGCCCCGACAGTGATGCCATGTCGAGGATTATCGGTCCTCGCCGTGTCGAGTGGACGACGTTTCTCGTCGAGTCTGCGCTGTCCCGCGTCGAGTGTGCGCCGGCCGGTCGATCAGACCGGGCTCAGACCCACCAACCGGCACAGGCGGTGCTCATCGATCACGTGGATGGTCTGGCCACGGCGTTTGCGTTCACGCACCGAGAACAGTTTTCGTCCCTCGAATCCGCCGACTGCGCTGTCGATGTGATGTGCCCGCACCAACACCGACGTGTCGTCGCTGACCGCCGACTGCACGACGCCGCCGGCGTCCTCGATGAGATCGCGGAGTTCGTCCTGGGTGCCGGTCTCGAATCGGCCGGTGACCACCACCCGCTGATCGCGGAGCGACGCGGGGCCACGTGTGCCGCCCATGTCGACGGTGCGCAGTGTTCCGATGGCTTCGAGCGCGGCGGTGCCGTCGACGTAGCGCAGGCCCCGTGCCGCCGTCGCATGCCAGATCCAGCATGTGAGGTCGTCGGGAGCGCGCAGATCACGGATCCTGGACACGTCATCGTTGGTCCAGTCCCGCCCGGTGAGCAGGGTGCAGGCCAGTAGCCCGACCTGATAGATGTCGAGCCAGGTACCCCAATGCCGGTATTGGTCGACGTCGGCCGGCATGTAGGCGGGGGTGTAGGCGTCCAGCGACGATCCGCCGGGGGTCAACGAATGCTTGGCGATCCCGAAATCGCCGAGCGCCAGATGCCCGTCGCGCAGGAATACGTTGGTGGGCTTGATGTCCCGGTGGGTCACCCCCGCCGCATGCATCAGTTTGAGCACCCCGAGCAGATCGCGCAGTTCGCGGCGCACTCGCGCCGGCGGCCAGCCGTTCCACGTGGGATCGTCGACGAGATCGCCGACCGTGCCCTCCCGCATCAGCTCGGACACGATCACGTAGCGGGTCACCCCGCGCGAGCCGGTGCCGAAGGCGAACGAGTCGACGATCTCGACGACCTCGCGGCGTCCGGCGAGCAGGTTTCCCATATGTGCCTCGCCGTGCCAGTCCGCGGCACTGGCACACACTTTCACGCAGACGTGCCGGATCACCCGATCGCTGGTTTGCGCCAGTCGGGCAGCTCGGTACACGACGCCGAAACCACCGCCGTCGAGCGCGCCGTCGATGCGATAGCGGTGACCGGTATCGCCGGTGATGATCTGGCCCACGCGAAGCGGCTGCCGTGCTCCTGCCACCGCTCCACGGTACGACTCGGGGACGGTGAGGCGTGCCGTGCGGTCCGTCGCGTGGCCGCACCTCGGGGCGACCCCGGCCGACCCGACGGGAGTGACAATGACGACGCACGCTTTCCGGGCTCTTCCCAGATGAGGGTGTAGGTCGGCGGCGCGTCGGTCCGCAGGTGGACGTCGAGGTCTCCCGACGATGGAGGTTCCTACGCCATCCATCCGGAAGACCTCGACGTGACCGACGCTACCCCGCCGGCCGGCTTCGGCCGCCCTGACCTGACCGCCTTCGCGTCTCATCCCAATCGACCCTGATCGAGTCTGCTGACCCCCTCGACGAGAACGCAGCGACATCACAGCCACCCAACCCCGACTGTCCGGGAAGCCGGGACACGTCACATGGCCTGTGCTGCGGGCGTGTCGAGTGGGTCGTCCAGGGGCGACGCAGGAGCGTCGACGCGACGTGCTGAGAGGTGGTTCCAGTCGAGCACTAGGACACCGGCTACAGGCATGGCGATAGGTCAGGAACGGCGTCGCTCCCTGCGCAGGAGGGAGCGCAGAGTCTCGGCGTTCGCGTAGCCGACCCGTAGCGCGATCTCGGCGGAGGTGAGGTCCGTGGTTGCTGAGAGGTGCCGAGCTCGTTCGATGCGAAGCCGTTGGACGAAGCCGAGCGGAGTGAGGTTGAGCGCCGCACGGACTCGTCTTTCGAGGGTGCGCCGGCTGGTGCCGAGCGACTGCGCGACGAAGGCGACGTTGAACGGTTCGTCCAGGCGGGTGCGCACGAAGCGTTCGAACTCGACGACGATCGGGTCCTCGTGCCGGAGCTGTTCGTAGGCGACGAAGGCCGCCTGCGACGGACGCTCGTCGATGATGAGGAGCTTGGCGACATGTTGGGCCAGGTCGGGGCTGATCGATCGCACGAGTGAGAGCGCGAGGTCGATGTGGGCGAACGCGGCGCCGGCGGTGACGAGGTTCCCGTCGACCACGACCATGGTGTCGAGATCGAGGGCGACGGTCGGATAGCGCTTCAGGAACTCCGGCCCCAGGAACCAGCTGGTCGTCGCCCGCCGATGATGCATCCGTCCGGTCTCGGCGACAGCGAACACGCCGGTGCACGCCGCGGCGATCCGGGTGGTCGCGTCGTCGAGGCGCCCGAGCGAGGCGATGACCGAACGAGCATCTCGGCTCTGGAGGGCGTCGTTGGTAGCGGCGGCCGTGAGGGTTCCAAGCGCAGGGACGACGACCACGTCGAACTCTGCGGACTCCGACAGCGGGTGGTCCACCGACAGGGTCATCGATGCCGTCGTGGTCACTCTCCGTTTCGGTCCGAGGATGGCGAGTTCGATCGGGTCGATCCGCGGGTCGACATCGCCGCGGGCTCCGTCGGCCACCCGCACGATGTCGATGACCGACGCGACAGCCGAACCGAAGCAGCCGTCGATCGCGATCAGTCCGATACGCATGGCGCAAACAATAGCAATACTGCCGTATACGCCACTTCTCACATGCCCTTGCTCGTCATACGCTGAACTCGCTTCACCAAGAAACCTCGACACTTTGGAGAACCCCTCATGTCCACACCCGCGTCACTTCCGTATGCCTTCGTCGCCAAGATCGTCGCGGCCGATGGACAGCACGACGCGCTCGCCGATCTGCTCGCCGGCGCTGTCGCGCTCGCCAACGAAGAAGTAGGAACGATTGTCTGGTTCGCGGTCAGGACCCACGCCGACACCTTCTGGATCTTCGATGCATTCCCCGACGAGGCCGCTCGCGACGCCCACGCCAACGGCGCCATCGTCGCAGCCCTGATGGCCAACCAGCACCTCCTCGGCGCAGCACCCGAGATCCTGGCGGCCGACGTCCTCGCGTCCAAGCTCCCGTAGTCCGCCAACGCACGAGACGACCGCGCCCCGCCGAGCCGTCGCCAGGTCGCGACGCAACGCAACGCCACGCTGCGTTGCCGAGCGGTGCGAGGCCTATCGGCACACGGACAGGATGCCGGCCGCGAGCGCTCAGCCGGCGAGGGGTCCGTCGCAGAGGAGAGCGACGTCGGTGTCGGGCAGAGCCGTGAGGCCAGCGCATCGCGCGACCACCAGAACCGAACCGCCCCTGTCCTGCGTTTCCGCAGGTCAGGGGCTGTTCGCCGGAGCCGCCTGTCGGAATCGAACCGACGACCTAATCACGTCGGCTTTGCGTCTATCGCTTGATGTGCGCACTGGGCGAACGAGCCACTGATTTGCGCAAACGCCGAGCGTGGGGGACGCCGCCATCCGGTGGTGACCGACGACGACCGACCAGTACCGACCGTTTCACCGGAGCTTGCGGCGGCGTCGAAGCCATCCATCCGAAAGACCTCGACGTGTCCGACGCTACCCCGCCGGCCCGGCTTCGGCCGCCCTGACCTGACAGCCTTCGCTCGACTCGACGGCCTCGGTCTGAGCGTGACCGGACAACGACTTGAACCGGATCGTGCGGTCCTCGCGTGCCGCGTGGTGGAACCAGATCAGTGGTGCCGACGGTGCGGCAGCGAAGGCGCTGCTCGTGACACCGTGATCCGGCGGTTGGCCCACGAGCCGCTGGGCTGGCGACCGACCGTGCTGGAAGTTGTAGTGCGCCGCTACCGCTGTGCCGACTGCGGACACGTGTGGCGCCAAGACACCAGCGCCGCGGCGGAGCCACGCGCGAAGCTCTCGCGCACCGGGCTGCGATGGGCGCTGGAAGGGATCGTGGTCGCACACCTCACCGTCGCCCGTGTCGCCGAGGGACTCGGGGTCGCGTGGGACACCGCCAACAACGCGTGATCCCACCCTCGTTGCGATCACCGCTCCGACGGTCGGCTCGTTCTGGGTCGCCCCGGACCCGGGCTCCGCGCCCTTTGTCGCCGTGGGATCCACTGTGGCCAAGAGCGATCAGCTGGCCATCGTCGAGGTGATGAAGCTGATGAGTCCGGTGGTCTCCGAGGTCGCCGGTGAAGTGGTGGCGGTACAGGCGAACAACGCCGAGATGGTGGAGTTCGGCCAGACCCTGTTCCTGATCCGGCCCTCATGAGTACCCCGCAAGCACTGTATGAGCGGCCGGTGACGGTGCCGGCCGGGACCCCGGTCGGGTCGGTGATCCGCCGGGTCCTGGTCGCCAACCGTGGCGAGATCGCAGTTCAGGTGATCCGTGCCTGCCGAGCCCTGGGCATCGAGGCCATCGCGGTGACCTCCGAGGCCGACCGGGACTCGATGGCGGCCATGCTTGCCGATCGCAGTATCTGCATCGGTCCGGCCGCCGCCGGTGCGAGCTACCTCAACATGGACGCCGTTCTCTCCGCCGCGCTCGGAACCGGCTGCGACGCAGTCCATCCGGGATACGGTTTCCTGTCCGAGAATCCCGAGTTCGCCCGGCGCTGTGTGGCCGAAGGTCTGATCTTCATCGGTCCGGCACCGCAGATCGTCGCCGGAACCGGAGACAAGGCGGCGGCGCGCGAAATCGCCCGCGACGCCGGGGTTCCGGTGCTATCGGGCTCCGACATCACCGACAGCCCCGACGCCGCAGTCGAGGCCGCCGAGCGGATCGGCTTTCCGGCACTGATCAAGGCCGTCGCCGGCGGCGGTGGCCGCGGCATGAAGGTGGTCGGTGACGCCGCCGAACTCCGGCGGATGCTGCCCACCGCCATCGCCGAGGCGACCACGGCCTTCGGTGACGGTCGCATCTACGTCGAGAAGTTCATCGGCCGCGCACGTCACATCGAGGTACAGGTCGTCGGTGACAAACACGGAGCCGTCGCCCACGTCGGTGAACGGGACTGCAGTGCGCAGCGCCGCCATCAGAAGGTGATCGAGGAGTCGCCTGCACCGAATCTCCCCGATGCCGTACGTGATGCCATTCATGATGCAGCCGTGAGCTTTTCGCGTGCCGTCGAACTCGACAGCGCCGGGACCGTCGAGTTCGTGTACGACGCAGACACCCAGGAGTTCGCATTCCTGGAGTTCAATGCCCGTATCCAGGTGGAGCACCCGGTCAGCGAACTGGTATCCGGTGTCGATCTCGTGGCCGAGCAGATTCGGGTGGCCGCCGGGCTCCCGCTGTCCTTCACACAGGAGCAGATCGCTGCATCCGGACATGCAGTGGAGGCCCGGGTGATGGCCGAATCGCCGGAACGCGGGTTCATCCCGATGCCGGGCACCGTGACCCGATGGGAGCCGCCGAGTGGATACGGTCTACGCGTCGACTCGCACTGTCGCGCGGGAACGGTGATCAGCCCGTACTACGACTCGATGATCGCCAAGATCATCGCCCACGCGCCGACCCGCGATGCCGCCATCGACAAGCTACTCGCAGCGCTGGTCGAACTCGGCGTCGACGGCGTGTCCACCACCGTGGACTTCAACCCGATTCCTGTTGGACACCAGCATCTTCCGAGACGGACAGATCACCACCCGCTGGATCGACACCACCGGCGCCGACGAGTATCGCGCCACTCTTGAGGAGACGACATGAGTACCTATCTCGATTGCGCCGACCGTTCGGTCGGTGGTCGGCGAACCATCGACATCGTCGACCAGACACTGCGCGACGGACCCCAGAGCTGGTGGGGGATGCGGATGACCAAGTCGATCGGCCTGCCGATCGCCGGCGAACTCGATCGCACAGGATTTCACACCATCGACCTGGTGGGCAGTTCGATCTTCGAGGTGCTGGTACGCCACTGCAAGGAAGACCCGTGGGATCAGCTGATCTCACTGTCGAAGGCAATGCCCAACACCACCGTTCGGGCCGGCACCCGCAGCAACGGCATCGTCACCTTCGGCCTCACCGCCGACTCGGTGATGCATCTGTGGGTGGAACGGCTGTGCGCCCACGGCATCGGGAGCTTCTGGATCTATGACGGCCTGTTCAACACCGACAAGATCGGTCGCCTGATCAAGGTTGCGCAATCCAACGGGGCGCAGGCACTGCCGTGCATCCTCTACGCCGACAGTCCCTTCCACACCGATGAGTACTACGCGGCACGGACGAGGGAGCTGGTGGCACTCGGCGCCGACGGCATCGAACTCGAGGACGCGGCGGGTCTGCTCACCCCCGAACGCACCCGCACGCTCATCGCCGCCATCAAGAAGGAGGCTGGAAACCTCCCTGTCGAAGCGCACTTCCACTCCAACAACGCTCTGTCGCCACTGAACTATCTGGAGGCCGTGCTCGCCGGTGCCGACCGCGTGCACACCGCGAGCCGGCCGTTGGCGGCGGGTGTGTCGTTGCCGTCGACCGAGAACACGATCGCCAACCTGCGCTATGCGGGCTTTGACGTCGCCATCGACGATGGCCATCTTGCCCCGGTGGAGGAGCACCTGGTGAATGTGGCAGGCCTGGAGGAGATCCCGGTGGGAGCGCCCGCGGAGTTCTCATTGTTCCAGTACCGGCATCAGTTACCCGGTGGAATGGCCGGAACCTTCAAGGCGCAGCTCAAGGATCGTGGAATGGAGAACCGGTTCGAGGAGGTCCTCGACGAGATGTCGCTGATCCGCAAAGAACTCGGCTACCCGGTGATGGCGACCCCGTTCTCCCAGCTCGTCGGAACCCAGGCGGTGCTCAATGTGGTCACCGGAAAACGGTATTCGGTGGTGCCCCACGAAGTTCTGTTGTACGTCAACGGATTCTACGGCGATTCGGTCGCCCCGATCGATCCGAACATCCTGGACAGGATCATGGACAGTCCGAAGGCCAAGACCTACGAGGATTGGCAGCCGCCGCAACCCGAACTGTCCGAACTCCGAAAGAAGTTCGGCAAGGACATCTCCGACGACGAACTGATCTGCGTCTGCTGGTGCCCGAACACGACATCGACGTCATGCGCGCAACACCGCAACGCACCATCGATTACGGACTGACCAGCCGCGAGGTCGCCAACATCAAGAAACTCATCAGTACGTCGTGGGCGCGTACCTGCACATCGAGTCCGGAGGATTCGAACTGACCCTGCACGGAGATCACTGATGGCGCAGGTGGCACGGTCCCAGTTGACCGACCGCCCGAACAAGCGGCGTGCCGGGGCCGACGCGGGCGGCCTCTCGGTGGCCGAATCCCGTCCGCAGTTCGTCGACGGAATACTGCGCGGCGCCCGCTGCACGAGATGCCGGCACGCCCTGCCGCAGACTGACGTGCCCTGGTGCCCGGTGTGTTTTGGCGAGATCGAACCCGCCGGATTCGCTCCCGCGGGAACCGTCTGGGCGGCGACGACGGTGCGGATGCCGGTGGGGCGCTGGTCGCCGCCGTTCGCGCTCGCCTACGTCGACGTCGACGACGGTCCACGCGTACTGGTGCACGTATCCGCCGACCCTGCGCCACATGCCGGCGGCCGGGTGTCCTTCGACGGCCGCGGCGGCGACCTCGTCGAACTGGGTGTGGCGGCCCCCACCGACCCCGAGGAGTCCGAGAAGTGACGATCAACGCGGCCGTATGGGGTGTCGGCACCTCTGACTTCGGTGTGTTCGCCGATCGGCGAGTGGAGACATTGGCCTGGACGGCGGTCGCCGAGGCGATCACCGATGCCGGCATCACCCCCGATCAGATCGACGCGATCATCGTGGGTTCGGTGTTCGGCCCACCCGGCGTCGCCACCCGCATCCAGCGAGGTCTGGGCATCGGGGCCGCTCCGATGTGAACCATCGAAAATGCCTGTGCCAGTGGCACAGCCGCCTTCCACGAGGCGGTGACCGCCGTCCGTCACGGCCGATTCAGGTGTGTCCTGGTGATCGGCGTGGACCAGCTCTCGACACTGTTCACCGGTGCGATCGTCCCCGAGGCATCCGACCCCGAGGGGGCCACCGGGCTACCGCTGCCCGGGTTGTACGCGCTGACCGCCGCACGCTACGTGGACGTGCACGGGCTGACCCTCGAACAACTCGCACAGGTCGCGGTCAAGAACAAGACCAACGGGATGGACAACGAACGCGCGCACCTGCGCCGCGAACCACCGACCGTGGAGAAGGTGCTGGACTCACGGCCGATCGCCGATCCGCTGACCATGCTGCAATGCTGCCCGATCACCGACGGTGCCGGAGCGCTGATCATCGGGGCAGGGCGTCGGACCAATCGTGATGTGGCGGTCGAATCCTCGGCGATGGTCTCCGGCAAACCGTGGGATCAGCGTCATGAGGATGTCTGGGGTTTCCGCAGCGTCGAGCGTGCCGGCGCGGCCGCCCTCGAGGAGGCCGGACGCATGATCGAGGAGATCGACGTCTTCGAGATCCACGACGCCTTCACGATCGGTGAGATCACCACTCTGGAAGCACTCGGGGTGGCCGACGTCGGGAAAGGTGGTGACCTCGCGGTGTCCGGGCATACCCCCCGTGATGGTCGTCAACCGGTCAACCCCAGCGGGGGACTGCTGTCACGGGGCCATCCACTCGGGGCGACCGGCACCGCGCAGCTGGCCGAAGTCGTGTGGCAGTTGCGCGGTGACGCCGGTCCTCGGCAGGTGTCCAGCCACGCCGTGGGAATGGTCGAAACCATGGGCGGTGGCGCCGCCGGCATGGACGGAAACGCCTGCGTCGTCACGATCCTGTCCATCTAGGACCTGTCTCGCAAATCCTTCGCAGAAGAATTGGGAGACACGCCCCAGTCGAGAAAGAGAGAGCAATGACCGACACCCAATCCTCGGATGCCGTGGCGAAAGCCGTACCACCGGAAGGGCTTCTGGGATTCCGGGAGGTGTCCGGGCTCCGGTCCGGAGACGGGCGAGTGGTGGCCCCGGACAACTGTTCCGCAGTGCCACAGTACAATTCGTCGACGATTCGGGAGCGGCGGCACTCGTCGCCGACACCGGCCTGAAGCAGATCATCGACCTCCGGCTGGACTACGAGGCGGCACGGGAGGGAAGCGGGGGCTTCACCACCACCGATGTCGCCATCACCAACGTCCCGTTCGCCATCCGCAAGCCGGTCGCCGAGGGCTCGGCGGTGGCCCCGATGACCGACCCGGATCCTCTGGTCGGCGCCTACCTCGGCTATCTGGCGGCGCCCGGCGCGTTCAAGCGGATCGTCGACGCGCTCCTGGCAGACGAGGGCACCCCGGCACTGATTCACTGCACCATGGGCAAGGACCGCACCGGTGTCGCCGTGGCGCTGATCCTGGATGCAATCGGAGTGCTGCGCGCCGACATCGTCACCGACTACTCGGCTCGCGCCGAGGACATTCCGTTGATGGTCGATCGTCTGGCCCGGATGGAGACCTACGGTGAGGCGGTCAAGGTGTACCCGCCGCAGGCCTTGCGGGTGGACGGTGCGACCCTGCTGCGATTCCTCGCCTGGCTGGACATCGACCACGGCGGTTCGGCCGCATGGCTCAATTCGGTGGGTGTCGACGACGACGCACTCGACTCGCTCGCCGATCGGCTACTGATGGCCGGCGACGGCCCGGCGACGACGCAGATCCTGCGCTCGGCCCGGGTGCCGCTGCCCGCGGAAGCGGCCTGGGGGATCGTCGGCGACGTCGCGGGTGTACATCGGTGGGTTCCGGGTCTGGCCGCAACGGCAGTCGAAAATGATGTTCGAACTGCGACTTTCGACGATGGAGGTCAAGCGCACGAACTGATCGTCGCGCACGACGACGCGCGCCGCTCCTACACCCACCGCTACCTCGACGGCCCCATCCCGCTCGATTCGTACGAGTCCACCATCACCGTGGGCCCCGACCACGACGGCACCGGCTCGATCGTGGTATGGAACGCGGCGCTGCAGGCGACCCCGGAGGTCGTCGCCGCGGTGGCGGGTCGGTACGACGCGGGGTTGGCGAAGCTGCAGGAGTGAACGCGCGTGCGACGGCATGGGCTCGGATACCTGGTGTCCGAGCCCATGCCGTCGAGATCATGCGACCACAGAAGCTGCGTCAGCCCTTCAGCGCCCGGTAGAACGCCGTCTCGAACTCCATGTACTTGGTGAACGACGTCGGATCGCCGAACGGCAGGATCTGGGTGGCCCAGTATCCGCCATAGCCGTTCTCACGGTCGATCCAGTAGAAGAGGTTCGCCAACCCCGCCCATCCGAGCGCGCCTGCCGGCCGTCCGGTCGGAGCCTCCTCGTTGTTGATCATGAACGGCAACGACCACGACTTCGACTGCCCGGGAAAGAATTCGGCATCGTTGGACAGTGACGGGATGACACCGGGCAGCATCGTCACCGGCAGATCACCGAGATGATTGCGCACGGCCATCTCGACGGTGTCCTTGCGCAGCACCCGGCCGTGCTCTCCGGCGCCGTCATTGAGCCACATGCGGATGAACTTCATGTAGTCGCCGACGGTGCCGTAGAGGCCGTGACCACCGAAGTCGATCTCCGGCGGTGACGGCAGCTCGAAGTCCATCGGCGTCAGCGACCCGTCGGCGTTGCGGGCGTGCATCTCGGCGAGTCGGGAACGGAAGTCGTCGCGCAGGACGAAGCTCATGTTCTCGATGCCGAGTGGGCCGAAGATCCGCTCGGCGAAGACGTCGCCGAGTCGTTGCCCGCGAAGACGTTCCACCACCTGACCGACCCAGTCGATGTTGGTGCCGTACTGCCACCGCTCACCCGGATCGAACAGCAGAGGCGTGGTCAGCGCCGCCTTCGACGCGGTGATGACGCTGGGCTGCCCCTTCTCCCCGGCGAGTCGCGCGTACTTCTCGTCGAAGAAGTCGTAGCCAAATCCTCCTGTGTGGGTGAGGAGTTGGCGTGTCGTCGGGTAGGACCGCGGGGCCCGCAGGATCGGTTCGCCGTCGGCGTCGAAACCCTCGATCACCTGCAGATCGCCGATCTCGGGTGCGTAATCCGATGCGGGACGGTCGAGGTCGAGCAGTCCTTCTTCGACGAGTTGGAGCGCGGCGGTCGCCGTGATGGCCTTGGTGGTGGAGAAGATCGCGAACACGTCGTCGGTGGTGATCTCCGCGTCGCCGCCGAGCCGGCGCTGTCCGGCGGCGCCCTCGTACACGGTGCCGTCGCGGTCGGTGACCATTGCCACGACGCCGGCGACCGGTTGCTCGGCGTCGACCGCGGACCGGAGTACCCCGTCGGCGGCGCGCTGAAACACTGCCTTGTCGAAAGCTGTTGCTGTGGTGGACATATCAATGAACCTTTCGTGGGTTTCCTGGAGTGTGGCCGGTCATCAGGACAGTGCGAAGCCCTTGTAGCCGGCGGCCGCGGCCTCGAGCGTGGCGGCCCGGTAGGCGCCCACGCCGCCGACGTAGGACAACACCCGCCGCGGCTTGCCGGGCACGTTGGAGCCGGTGTACCAGGAGTTGGTCTTGGAGATGAGGTTGGCGTCGGCGAGTTCGTCGTGGTGTGTCACCCAGGCCTCCTCGCCCTCCTCGGTCGGCTCGATGACGGTCTTGTCGTGGGCGCGCATGTACGCGATGGCGTCGGCGATCCACTCGGTCTGCTGTTGCAGGCAGGTGGTCATGTTGCACAGGGCGGCCGACGGTGCGAGCGGCACCGCGGTGGTCAGCATGTTGGGGTAGCCGTGCACCATCAGGCCCATCGTGGTGCGGATGTCGCGGCCCCAGTCCTCGGCGAGGGATCGGCCGCCGCGGCCACGGATGTCGATGCGGGTCAGGGCGCCGGTCCCGGCGTCGAAGCCGGTCGCCATGACGATGACGTCGAGTTCGTAGACGGTGCCGTCGGCCAGGACGATGCCCTCGGGCGCGATCCGTGTGATCGGGTTGTTCTTGACCGGGACGGCGTCGACGTTGTCGCGGTGGAAGACCTCGAGGAAGTTGGTCTCCAGCGGAACGCGGTGGGTGCCGAAACCGTAGTCGGTGGGGATCAGGAGTTTCTCGAGTTCCGGGTCCTGCAGCCGGGCCCGCATCTTCTGCCGCACGAACTCCGAGATCTCCTCACTGACTTCCTCGTCGGAGAACATCTCGGCGAACGATGCCAGCCACAGCTTGAGTGAGCCGTTCTCGTAGTCGTCCTCGAGCCGGGCCAGGCGCTGCTCGGGGGTGAGGTCGTCCCACGCGTCGGTGAAGTCGTACTCGAAACCGGTGAAGGTGTTGGGCAGATTCTGCTGGAACTCGGGCAACCGCGACTTGTACCAGGCGACCTCGTCGGGGCCGTAGCTCGGATTCTTCATCGGCAACGCGTACTGCGGAGTGCGGATGAAGACGTCGAGGTGCCCCACCTCGTCGGCGATGGTCTGAATGACCTGAATGCCGGTGGCACCGTTACCGATGACGCCGACGCGTTTGCCGGCGAGGTCGACGCCGTCGCGCGGCCAGCGCGCGGTGTGGAAGATCTGTCCCGCGAAGTCCTGCTGGCCCGGGAACATGTCGGACATCGGTGCCGAGAGCATCCCGCAGCAGGTGATCAGGTACTGGGTGTCGATGGTTTCACCGGAGTCGGTGGTCACGGTCCATCGGTTGGTGTCCTCGTCGAACTCGGCGCGCTCGATCGTGGTGTTGAACGAGATGTCTCGCCGAAGGTCGAGTGCGTCGGCGACATAGTTGAGCCACTGCTCGATCTCGGCCTGACCGGGGAATCGCTGGCTCCAACTCCAGCCGTTGTAGAGGTCCTCGTCGAAGAGGTACTGGTAGATGTAGGCTTCGGAGTCGAACTTCGCGCCGGGGTAGCGGTTCCAGTACCAGGTGCCACCCACACCGGATGCGGTGTCGTAGGCGCGGACCCGCAGGCCCTGTTCGCGGAGTTGATGCAGTTCGTACAGTCCGGCGACGCCGGCTCCGATCACCATCGCGTCGAGTGTCGTATCGGCCATTGTTTCCTCCAGTGAGTGTGAGAACGATCACGTGAGCACCGATGGTTGACCTGTCTCACACCTCGGCCATGTCCCAAATTGGGACGTTCAACCTGTCCGATCGGCGGTGGTCGAGCGGCCGGCGGGAGGGAATAATCGGGTGTGGCATGTGTCACATGAGGTGTGTGGCCGCGACGAGAGGAGCCGAGTGGCCGACCCGCGAGACCAGCAACTGCGAATCGCAGCCGCTCGCGCAGACTTCCTGGAGTACGGACCCGAGGGCGCGGCCGGAGTGGGCGACGTGGTCGCGGCCTCCTGGGCGCGCAGTC
This sequence comes from Gordonia sp. NPDC003950, assembly GCF_053605205.1. NCBI lineage: Bacteria > Bacillati > Actinomycetota > Actinomycetes > Mycobacteriales > Gordoniaceae > Gordonia > Gordonia sp. NPDC003950. The sequence goes on from NZ_JBSGIT010000028.1 coordinate 56,420, forward strand.
GCTCCGCGGGGCTGGACGCCGACCGCTATCGGGTGAAGTACCACGACGACATCGATTTCGATTCCCGGCTCTCGCGGTGTGCTCGCCCCGTCCTGGAACGGCTCGCCGACGACATGTCCGACGTCCCGGTGACCATCGCGTTGACGGATGCGCGTGCGCGGATCGTGGAGCGCCGCGACTGTTCCGCCGCGGTCGGCCGCGTCCTCGACCGCGTCGATTTCGATCGGGGTTTCTCCTTCGAGGAGAGTGGTGTCGGGACCAACGGGGTGGGCACGGTGTTCGAGGTGGGAGCGCCGGTCAGCGTCGTGGGGTCCGAGCACTTCAATCAGTCCCTGGTGCAGTTCGCGTGCACCGGCGCCCCGATCCTGGATCCGATGACGGGCCGGGTCGCCGGGGTGCTGGACGTGAGCACGCTGGTGCAGAGCTGGAACGGTCTGGTGGAGGCGCTCGTACGGTCCGCTGCCGCCGACATCGGCCGCAACCTGTTGCTCGATCGCAGTCAGCCGACGCGCGCGTTGTTCGAGTTGTACCTGCGGGCGAGTGCCCGATCCGGGCAGGCCGTGATGGCGGTCGGCGAGACGGTGATGGTCAACGAATCGGCCCGGGCACTACTCGGTCCCGAGGAACAGAACACCATCGGCCAGTACGCACAGTTCCTGATGACCAAGCAGGAGAACGCCATTCACACGGTCACCCTCGACAACGGTCGGCTTATCCGGATGCGGGCATCCCACGTCGGCGCCGGTGACTCCGCGGGGGTGGTGCTGCTGCTCGACGAGGTGCGCACCACGGTGACGCCGTCCCGTGGTGACCGTGCGGTGACCGCAGGACCCGCGGCGCCGTCGGACGCCGGTGCCGGGCGGCCGCACCGGATGCGTAGTCCCGCGTGGGTGACGGCCTATCGGGATGTGGCCCGGGCGCTCGCCGACGGCGAGGCGACGATCGTCATCGGCGAACCCGGGTCGGGGCGCCGGTCCATTCTCATCGAGGCCTACCAGAACGCCGACACCACACATCCGGTGGTCGTCGTGGACACCGAGGCGCCGCATGACATCGAGACCCTCACGCGCGCGGTCACGGCATCGCCGGGTGGGCTGATGGTGATCCGTCACCTCGAGCGGCTGTCCACCGAGGCGCTGCCCGGCGTGCGCACACTACTCGAGGCGGCGGATCGGTCAGGGACCGTCGTCGGTGCGACCATCGACACGTTGCATGACGACGCGGTCGGCCCGTACACCGATCTGCTAGGCCGCTTCGTTCGCGCCGTGCACCTGCCGCCGCTCCGGCTGCGCGGACCGGACCTGGAAGTCCTGATCGACGACATACTCAAAGGCATTGCACCACAACGCAACACCAGGGTCAGTCCGCAGGCGCTGCGCGTGCTGGCCGCCTTCTCCTGGCCGCAGAACCTGACTCAGCTGCGCACCGCGCTCGAGTGGGCGGTGCGGGTGCGCCCGGTCGGAGAGATTCAGCCGGAGGACCTCCCCGGCTTCTGCCGCACCACCGCGCGTCGCGTGCTCACGCCCATCGAGGTCACCGAGCGTGACGCGATCATCGCGGCCCTCGGTGAGGCGGGCGGGAACCGGGTCCGCGCGGCTCAGGCGCTGGGAATGTCGCGCAGTTCGATCTACCGCAAGATCCACGGGTACGGCATCGTCGGCCTGTGACCGTTGCCGATCACACCCCGCCCGCATGCACCGCGAGCATCCGCGTCACCGAGTCGGGCCACTGGAATCGGGTGGCACGTTCGCGTGCGGCACGTTCCCGGTCATGCCGGGGGATGGTGAGGACCCGTTCGATGGCGTCTGCGAACCCGCTACCGGAATTGTCGGCGAGGGCACCACACGACTCGTCGACCATGCCGGCCACCGCCGACGACCGTGACCCCACGACCGGTGTGCCCGACGCCAACGATTCTAGGGCCGACAGGCAGAACGTCTCGTGCGGTCCGGGTGCCAGCGAGACATCGGTGCTGGCCAGGAGCGCCGCGACCTGCCCGCGGTCGGCGAGGTGACCGAGGAAGGTCACCGGCAGTCCCCGCGCCGCATGCTGGAGGGCGCCACGCATCGGTCCGTCTCCGGCGACCACCAGGTGAACGGGTACCCCGGCGCGATGCAGGCGGCCCACGGCGGTGACTGATCGGTCGGCGCGTTTTTCCACCGAGAGGCGTCCGCAATGGGTGAGCAGCGTCGCGGTTCCGTCGGTCCAGCGGGCACTGAGCTGCGGGTCGAGGTGACGGGGCGCGAACTGATCGAGGTCGACGCCGAGCGGAGCACGCACCAGGTTGCCCGCGCCGATGCGCTCGAACTCGGCGGCCGCGAAACCGGTTGTGCAGACCACGGAATCGTAGGAGCGGGCGGTGTCGGCGTTGGCGCGGTCGGCGACACATCGGGCGATCGTGGACGGAAGGAACAGCGACAGCAGGCGGTCCAGTCGCTCATGCGAGACCATCGTCGAGTGGATCTCGCGGCGGCGTGCCCAGGCGCCGAATCCGCGCAGCGTCAACCGATCCGACACCTCGAGGGCATCCGGACGCAGATGTTCGAGGACATCCGCGACCCGACGCGCCGAGGCCAGCCGGTAGCCGCCGAAGAACGGGATTCGTGGTGCCGGTACCGAGATCTTCACGACACCCGAGGTCATTACCTGTTCGTCGGATGCCGAGCCCGGGACGACGAGGACGACCTCGAGTCCGGCGGCGAGGTAGCCCGCACCCCAGCGGTCCACGGCCGTGCGCAACCCACCCGAGCGCTCACCGTAGAAGTTCGCCAGTTGGACGATGCGCACCCGCCCAGTGAGCCGGGCGTCGGTGAACGCAGCGCAGCGCCACGTCGAGGGTGGGGTGAACGGCGGCAGTACTCTTGCGCCGAACCGGCCTCCGACGACGAATCCGGTGTTGCCGCAGCAGAATCCTCACGGATTCACGGAGCACCTCACCCGGCGGAGTCGAGCCCGCGCAGCGCTTCGACCGGATCGAGACTTTCCGCCGCCAGGTGTTCGCGCACCACGCGAGCGGTTTCGGATTGCACCAGCGCGTTGACCGGTGTCGGCATCCCGTGCAGGCGGCCGAGCAACACGATCTCACCGGACAGGTAGTCGATCTCACTGGTGCCGTCGCCGCGCTCGACGCTCTGCCACGTCGAGTTGCCGTCGCCCTCGGCACCGCTGCGACGACGCTGAATGTGGTTGGCGCGCCGCTCTTTGTCGGTGGCGTCGCTGACCGCCTCGATACCGGCAGCGGCCAGGACGGCCTCCCCTTCGGCGCGGGCCCGACGCGTCAGTTCGGCACGAGCGTACCCGTCGTCGCGGTAGCACGCGTCGACGCCGTTGCCCAGATTGGTGATCAGTTTGCGGTACTTCCACGCGGTGATGTCGCGTCGGGTCCGCGAGGGGAACGACGCCGCCCGAAACCGCTCGGACAGTTCGTCGGCGACGGCGTCGGTGCCACCCGGGAAGCAGCCCACGTCGAGGATGCCCGGTGCCGCCGACGACCCCTGCACCACCACACCGGGATCCATGTGCCAGGCCGGCAGCATGACGCACACCGAGTACACGCGCGGGAACACCCGCAGGAGGGCCGGTTCGTTGACCACCCCGTTCTGCGCCGACACGATCGGAATATCCGACGGCGCGTGCGCTCGCAGGTCGTCGAGAGCCGCGGCGGTCTGCTGACTCTTGACGCACACCAGGACCACGGCGTTGTCGGTCCAGTCGACCTCGGCGGCACTGCGCGCGCTCGGGATCGGCTGCACCAGAAGACCACTGTCGGTGTCGAGGATCAGCCCCTTCTCCCGGATCGCCTGCAGATGCGCACCGCGGGCCACCAGCGTGGTCGGCGTGCCCGACGCGAACAGATGAGCGCCGATGACCCCGCCGATCGCGCCGGCGCCATAGATGACCACATGCATGCACCCCAGCCTAGGGCGGTCGGTCAGCCGGTCGGTCGCTCGAGCAGCAGGATCGCCTCGGCGAGCACCGTCGCGAAGATGGTGAGATCGGCGGCCATCGTGACGCACAACTGCACGTCCTCCACCGGTGCGTGACGATTCCGGGACTCGTTCTCCCTCCTCCGCCACTCCTCGATCATCTCCGCACACACCGCCGCATACTCGCGGAGCCGATCGACCTTGCCGCTGACCAGATGCGCGGTGCGTTCGGCGGACAACCCGTCCTCGATGAAGATCCTGAGCAGCGTCTGCATGCCGACGGGCACCGAGCTGCTGGCGCACTCGTGAGTGCCGGGACCACCCCCGTTCAGCAACGACACGATCTCGCGCCCCACGGAATTGACGAGATCCATCCACAGCTGCCAGGCGGCCCGGAGATTGTCGGGGTGGAACACCGCGCACTCGAGGGAGTACCGGGCGAACAGATGTCCGTTGTCGATCACCAACGTGACGTACGAGAGCCGCGCGCTGTAGTCGGTGACCAACTTCGCGAGTACCGCAGCAGGTGGAATCCGGTGACCGAGAGTGGCGACGAACTCCAGACGCGGCCCTGCCTCGCAGACCACGACACGCGACGCGATCTCGTCCGTCAAGGGCAGTTCGATCATCTCGTGGTCATCGATCTGGAGTTCCCGATGCACCAACGCCGACAGCACATCCCGGGCAAGGGTGATCAGCTGATCCGGGGTGGTGATCCGGATGGCCGTCGTTGTGGGACAGCTACATTCATCGTCGAGGGGACCGGCGTTGTCGTCGACGTCGGCGTGCTCGGGTTCCGGTTGGCGGCCGGGCAGATCGGGGACGCTGCTCAGGTGGCGTTTCGGAGTACCCGCCGCCGGCGGGGACGCCGGTGCGTCACGCGGCCCGAACGGATCGTGGACCGTGACGAACGACGGATGCGGAAAATCCCACAGGCCGCGGAGTGCGGCGATGATCTGCGCGATCAGGTCATCGATTGTTCGCCGACCCACCTCATACACGACCTGGTGCCGGATCTTCTTCCATTCGCCCGCACCGGTCTCGCGGAGGCGATTGGCGATGACGTTGATCGGGAGCGTGGGTTGAAAGGCGGGACTGCCGATGCCGGCGCGCACCCGTTTCGACCCGGTGACCGTGACCTCGATGAGGGTGCGCCACTTGGTCGCGTCGGAGAGTGCGAACTCGATGGACTGCCCGCGTTCCAACTCGGCGATACGCACACGCAGCGTGGCGGCGAACTCCTCCCATGCCTGCTCGACCAGTGCGTCGTAACCGGATGTGGTCATCGTGCCCCCAAGGTGTCGTCGTAGAACGTGTGTTCGATGAAGACGGTACGGGATGCCACCGACAGAGTGGCGTGGCCGAGCTGCACCCGTGCACAACCGCACCGACACCCTCGGCAACCCATCACGCTTCGGCAACCCATCACGCCGCAGCCTCGCCGTGACGCCGCACCCGACGGCGCTCGGGTGGCCGCCGCGCCGCATCATCCAGGGCAACGAGCAGGCGCTGCGCGTCGTGGCGCAAGAACTCATTCCAATTGCCCAGCGCTGATTGAAGATTCTCGCGATGGAAGATCGTCGATTCGAGCAGGAGGTGGGCGTAGATCCGCGTTCCGCGGGCGACGAGACAGACGTACGGATTCGACGTCCGGTGCGCTGCCACCAGCGTGGCGGCGTCGTCGGGATGGGTGGCGGCATCGTTCAGCGGCGCCCACAGCTCGATGCGCGGTGCATCGGCGTGGACGCTCACCGATGTCGGCACGGGCAGCGTCGGGAGATGGACATCGCCCAGGTCGTCGACGTCGGGGGCGTTCCCGGCGATCGCCTCCAGCGCATCGACCACCAGGCCGCGCAGGTGGGCCGAACTCCGGGTGCGCTGCCCGACCTCGATGAGGGGTTCGGCCAGGCTGAGCGGTTTCTCGTCGGGCTGCGACAGCATCGACGGATGCAATACATCGCCGACTTCACGCAGCGTCACGACGATCAGGGCCGCCAGTTCGTCCGCGCGTTGCGTGTCACCCTCGGCGATGAAGTCACCGTCGAACTGGTGGCGCCAGCCCAGCGAGTTCATCGCCTCGAGCTGGCGTGGGAATCGTCCGCTGTCCCGGTACAGGTCAAGCGGGTGGATCGTGAGCTGGATACGCCGCGTCACGGTTGCCGACATCTCGATGCGAATCTGCGCCGCGGTCCCCTCGGGGTCGGCGCTCACCGCGAAACCCGACGTGGGTGTCACGTCGTGCAATCGGTCGGCGAGGTCGATGCGATAGCGGCGCCAGGCGTCGTCGATCGCCGTGTCGAACTCGCTGCTGTCGAACTCGCTGCTGTCGAACTCGTTGTCGCTCATGGTGTTCCCCCCGGGTCGAGATCGGTGTACGCCGAGCGTACGGACGCGCACTCCTCACCTGCGTCGATGCAGCTCGATCGAGGCCCTACCCTGTGGATGAAACCAGGTCTGTGGATGGTGAATCGCCACGAGCTTCCTCCGGACCCGCGTAGTGTGGGCGAACGGGGCCACACAATTCGACTTCAACCACTGGAGGTCCGAGATGTCCGATGCCCGTGACACCGTTCTCGCCTACGCGCCGAACGCCGATACCGCCGTCATCGACAAGATGGCATCCACCTATGCACTCGCACTTCGCAATCGAGATGCCGCGCTGGTGTCGGCGAGTGATCCCGCAGAACTGAAGACCGTGCGGGAGAACTTCCTCAAGAAGAAGCTCGGTCTCACCGACAGCGACGCCGATCTCGACAAGGCCATCGCCGACGTGTTGGCCGGCATGAAGGACGGCAAGTCCAATCCGCGCCTGGCGGTGTACTACCTGCTGGCCGAGAAGTTCGGCAAGCTCGACGTCTTCAAGTAGCACGTTGCGATGGTGGACGGCCCGCGGATCTCACCCCGGGTCGTCCACCTCCGCGAGGAGGGCCTGCGCACGCTGATCCTCGATGAAGGACGCGCGAAAGGAATTGCGCGCCAATCCGATCAGGGTCGCGTCGTCGATTCCGAGGGCATGCTGGACCTCGCGGTACGTGTCGGCGACGTAGCCACCGAAGTAGGCCGGGTCGTCGGAGTTGAGGGTCACCATCAGTCCCGCCTCGAGCATCGCGGGCAGCGGATGTGCGCGCAGATCGTCGACCGCACGCAGCCGGACATTCGACAGCGGACACGCGGTCAGCGGGGTTCGATCGGCAGCCAATCGTCGCACCAGGGCGGTGTCCTCCATACACCGAATCCCGTGATCGACGCGTTCGACGCCGAGAACGTCGAGGGCTTCCCAGATGTAACTCGGCGGTCCCTCCTCGCCGGCATGAGCCACCACATGCAGGCCGGCCTCCCGTGCCCGGGTGAACACCTCCGCGAATTGTCCTGGCGGATAACCGACCTCGGCCGAATCCAGGCCGACGCCGATGATGGTGCCGACGTAGGGTTCCAGCGCGTCGAGGGTGGCATGGGCGTCGGCGACCGGTCGATCGCGCAGGAAGCACGCGATCAGCTCGGCGTGTGTGCCGGTCTCGGCCGATGCCGCGTCGAGGCCCCGGCGCAGCCCGGTGATCACCGCAGACAACGGGACACCCCGGGATGTGTGGGCCTGCGGGTCGAAGAAGATCTCGGCATGCCGGACACCCTGCGTCGCGGCGGTCCGCAGATACGCCGACGCCAGGTCGGCGAAGTCCTCCTCCGTTCTCAGGACCGCCATGCAGGCGTAGTACAGGTCGAGAAAGTGAGGCAGGTCGGTGAAGGCGTGCGCCCGCCGGAGTTCGTCGACGTCGGCGTAGGGGAGTGTGACCCCGTTGCGATGGGCGAGCGTGAATGCCATCTCCGGTTCGAGCGTGCCCTCGATGTGCAGGTGTAACTCGGCCTTGGGCAACCGCATGAGCGTGGCGTCGTCCATGGTGGTCCATCCTGTCACCGTGTGTGACGGCGCACCGGCGGTTCAGGTGGTGCCGCCCACACCTTGACTTCAAGTGAAGTTGAACTCCTACCGTCGTCGGGTATGACCCGACAGATGCAACCGGCCCGTCGTCAACCCATCGGATTCTGGTCCGCACGGGTGGGATCGGCGATCCGCACCCGTACGCGTTCCCGGCTCGCCGAGGTGGGTGTGTCGCAACCCGAATGGTGGCTTCTGCACCAACTCTCGCTGCACGACGGCGGGATCGGCGTGACGAGGTGATCACGATCATCGGACCCAACGACACCGATCAGGCCATTCGCGACGCCATCGTCGACGCCCGGTCCAAGGGCTGGATACACGACGACGGGCGGTTGACACTCACCGAGTCCGGCGCAGAACGCTTCCGGCATGCGGCCGAGGTGCAAGGCGAGTTGGAGATCGAGCGGCGGAAAGGAATCTCCGACGCCGACTACGAGACCACCATCCGCGTGCTGCAACGCACCGCCCGCAACGTCGGGTCGGATGCGTGGCATTGGTGATGCGAGGGCGATCGCCCGCCGCGGGGCCGTCGGCGTCAGCTCCCCTTCTGCAGGCTGACGCTGCGATTCGCTCGTGCAAGATGTGCAAGCGCAATCTGTTTGGCGGCGCGGAACTCGTCGGCGTCGAGCAGACCCCGCTCATAAAGGCCGGCAAGCCGTTCGATCTCGTCGGCGATGCCGGAGCCGGTCTCTGCCGGCGGCTGCGCACCAGACGCAACCGAACCGACGTGTGATGAGTCCGCGGTGGGAGTCGGGTCCGGGACGCTGCCGGGCGCGGCAAAGGAAGCGGGCACGGCAAAGGAAGTGGGCACGGCCGGGGCCTGCATGGTTCGTCCAACGGGCGCGCCGCCGGTCGGGTGGGTTCCCTGTTTCTGGAGATAGGTGAGGTAGTGGCGGATGAACGCCTCTTCCTCGCTGTCGAAGCCGCCGAAGTTCATCTCGCCGTCCGGCGTGGTGACGACGAGCTGGGGCATCCCGCCCTTCTTGCCGGTCAGCTCGAATGAGGCGATATCAGCGGCCGACACCTCGTAGATGACCTGTTTGTCCGGCTTGCCGTAGGTGACGAAGCCGAGGACCCGGGCGTTGGTGATGGCCGTGCCCTCGGACATCGGCTTGAATCGGCTGGCGGTCACGAACGCCCAGACGACCTCGCCGGGACCGAGGACGGGTGCGAGCTTCTCCGGCCACTTCTCAGCCCGCTTGGGCTTCACCTTCGGGCTCAACTCGGTCACGACGTTCCCCTCGCCTCACGCTGCTCCATCAAACGCCGATCCTCGCACGCGGATGGATCATCGCTCATCCACCCTTCTTCAGACTTGTCGACCGTCCACGGATCGCCATCGCGGTGATCGCGGCCTGCTTGGCGGCGCGGAACTCATCGTCGTCGAGAATGCCCTGCTGATGCAGTTCGGCGAGCTGGGCGATCTCCTGCGCGAGACTCGGTGCCGAGGCCGCGGGAGAGGACTGAGGCGCCGACGCCGCCGCTGGAAGGTCCGGCGATTCGTCGACATCACTCCCCGCAGAGGGGCTGAGCTCGGCGGCTGAGGAGTCGACGCGGTGTCGCGGTGGCAGCGGCACCACCGGATCGGTTCCCCGACGATGCAGTTCGGTGAGGACGTGATGGAGGTACGCGGCTTCGCCGGGCTGGAACTTCCCGAAGTCGGTCTCACCGAAGCCGGCGGTCACCACCAGAGATGGCAGCAGGCCCTGCCGGACCGACAGGTCGAAGCCCACGATGTCATCCGCCCGTACCTCGCTGGTGACTCGTTGAAGCGGGTCGCCCGAGGTGGTGAAGCCGATGACGCGTGCATTGGTGATCGCCGTGGCGACGGAGAACGGGTTGTACCGACTCGCGGTCGCGAAGGCCCAGACGATCTCTCCGGGGAACAGCACCGGGGCCAGGGCTCGTGCCCACGCCTCGCCCTGTGCGGGTGTCACCTTCGGACTTCTCTCGGTCATGCGCCGCTCCTCGGGCCGAGTCCTGGTGGACGTGACGGATCATCCCACGTGGTTGTGGCGTTGGCGCCGGTCGTGGCCGGGTTTCATCCGACTGGGGGGCGCAGGTCAACGTGTTGTGCCGCTGACGTCGGCGTGCGCGGCCGAGCAGTGAGCGCACCCACCGAGAACGATCTGTGAGGTTCGGTAACGAAATCGCAGGCAACCGGCGATGCACTTGTCGTGACGCGGGTTACGCAAAGCGGAACTATGCGACAACCTCACATGTCGTGGTCCGCGGCCCGCCTCACAAGGAACTGCCGCGAACTCGCTCGAGCTGGACAGAGGGCATCGAGTCGAACATCGGGCGCCAGGCTCAGATGTCGAAGCCGTTGCATCGCCGCCGCACGTAGCGCGGTATGAGCCGCAAGAACCTCGGAGTCGCAACGATGCGACCCGGAGTGAAAGGAACACTCCCGTGACCGATCCCAACAATCCGCAACAGCCCGGCGCCGGCGAGCCATATGGGCAGGGGCAGCCATATCAGGGCGGGCAGCCGTTTGGCGCGAACCAACCGTATGGCGGCGGACAGCCGTATCCCCAGCAGCCCTATGCCGGCCAAGGATATCCACCGCCGCAGCCGCCAAAGAAGCGGAAGATCTGGCCGTGGATTCTGCTGGCGGTCGTCATCGTGATCATCGCGTTCGTCGGCGGATGCGTCGCGCTCATCGGAGGAGCGGCTGAGTCGATCGACAACGAATCGAATCGCACCGTGACGGTCACCTACGAGGTCACCGGCGAAGGTCAGGCGTCCAGCGTCACCTACACGACCAACGATGTGAACGTGTCGCAAGACACCAACGCCGCGCTGCCGTGGACGAAGGACGTCCAGATCAGTGGTCTGGGCAAGTTCGTCTCCCTGACAGCGACCAATGACTTCGACGCTTCGGGTTCGATCACCTGCACGATCAAGCAGGGCGAGAAGGTGATCAGCACCAATACGAGCTCTGGTCCCGCCGCAACCGCATCATGCTCCGGAACTGCTGACTAGTCCCGCCGCCCTCTGGCACGTACGGTTCCCCGGTTCTTCCCAACGAAGGGCCGGGGAACGTCGTCCTGGTGGCTCAGAAGTGCTGAAAATACGCGTCTGACCAGGCGATTTGTAAAACGGCACGGTGGTGCGTAACTTATATCGAGTCAGCGCGCCGCGGCGCCGCCCCGGAGGGCCCGAGAGGGACTCACCAGGGGAGAGGAAACCGGGCCTGCGCAGACCGCCCCCGAGAAATTTCTCGAGCACAGTCATGTGCCAGGGAGATGGACGGGAACCGCCCGACAGGGCACGAACCAAGCCTTCACCGAGGCTGCTTCCTCTGGGAGTAGTTCGGGTGGGTGTGTGTTCTTTGAGAACTCGATAGTGTGTTGGTGGATTGTTTGATGCCATTTTTTTGAATGGTAGTGAACAAATTTTTGTTTTGGATGCTGCTCTGCGTTGTGTGGGGTGGTGTTTGTGAGTTTGTTTTTTGCCAGTTTTTTGGATTTTTTTGGTCAGGTTCTTTTGTCTCTCTGGCTGAGATTGTGTTGAAACTTT
>NZ_JBSGIT010000029.1:0-67109 GCF_053605205.1 Gordonia sp. NPDC003950
CAGAATGTGCGGGTTCGTCGGGACACCAACGGGCATTGCAGCATCTCGGTGTACGCACCGGGTGAGGTGGGTGCGCATCTGGCGGCGCGGATCGCACAGATGATCAGTGAGCGGATCTGCCCACGTGATCGGCGTCGTCGGGGTCAGGTGCAGGTCGCGGCCTTCGCCGAAATCCAAGGCCTGCCGGGTGCGTACCTGTCGTGTGAGTGCGGGCGGGGTGACTGCTCGCGGGCGATCCCGTTGCCGGGAGAACCCTGTGGTCTGACCGACCTCGACATCGATGTAGACGGCGACGCGACGGATCTGTCTGACGATGTCGACGCGGACGTCGATCATGGTGAGGCTGACGAGATCACCGAACCCGAGACGACCGACGCTCCCGAGACGATCACCGAGGGCGATGCTGATTGTGCGGCAGCGGATACCGCCGAGGCGCACCCCAACACCGACACCAACACCGACACCGACGCCGACACCGACACCGACAGTGATTCACAGTTGTCGCTGTCGTTGATCACCGACCCATCCGGACAGCGGGAAGCCCGACTGGAATACTTCGGCGTGATTGACGACTCCCACGCCCGAACGCTGATCGGTTCGGGACAGTTGGTCACCGTCAGCGAGTTTCCGACCCTGGACATACCCACCGTCAGCACCGCCACCTCACTGGATCGGATACCGGCGGCGTGGCGTCGTCTCGACGATCCGTTCCCCGCAACGCCGATCGACCCCACCGGACACGGCGGATATCTCCTCCCGCCGCCGGGTGCGTTGACGTATCGGATACCAGCCTGGTTACGGGAGAAAATCATCGAATTGGATGGCACCTGCCGGTATCCGCAGTGCGGACGCCCGGCCAGTGACTGCCAGATCGATCACCTGGTGAAGTTCGTGCACCAGGATCCGATCACCGGTGGCTGGACGGTGGAGTTCAACCTGATGCCGCTGTGCACCCCGGACCACCAACGAAAACACATGGGATTGCTGATCCCCACCATGCTCGCCGATCGGGCTGTCATCTGGCGCGACCCTGTCACCGGGGAAACCATCACCACCTATCCGCGGTAAGCCTTGGGCTGGTGCCATTGTCGGCATATGGAAGTGGTCTCGACGAGTGCCTCGACCTGCGCGATGAGTGGTGTTGCCCCGCAACCGGTTTTCGGATCACTCCCCCGCCGGCACCGGCAACCGCACCTCGACGATGTCGGCGGCAGCGGCCACGGCACGCTCCGGTGGCACCATCCGCTGAGCGAAGTCCGCTGCTACGCAACGGACCTTCTCCGTCAACGCCACTGACAGGTCCGCGCGGATCGACTCGTCGGTGAGTGCCGAGAACGCACGGCCGGTACCGACTCCAAGCGTGCGGATACGCTCCGCCCAGAACGGCTGCTCGGCGGTGAACGAATACACCGCCGATGGCACACCGGCCCGCAATGCGGCGGCCGTCGTCCCTGCTCCCCCGTGGTGAACCACAGCTGCGCAGTGCGGAAACAGCCACGCGTGATTGACCGCACCCACGTGATAGATGGACGTGTCGTCGGCGTCGACCCCGGGCGAGGCGCCCAGGCCGAACACACATCGGACACCGAGTTCGGCTGCAGCCACGCCGATCAACGACCGCACCCGCTGCGGGTCGGTCACCGGCATCGAGCCGAATCCGACGAACACCGGCGGGTCTCCCGCGTCGAGCCACTCGGCCAGTTGGGCATCCCCTTGCGAGGTCTCCGCGAGATGATCGCGGGCACCGGCGGGCAGGTCGAGGAACCCGATGATGGGTTTGACCGCGTGTCCGGCCTTCCATTCGGCAACCAACCCCGGAGCGATGGCCGGGTCGTAGGCCTGGATCTGCGGAACCCGCAACACCCCGAGACGATCCGGGCAGCCGGTGCGCGCGGGGGGTCTGCCGATCCGTCGGCGAAATCCATTCTCGCTGTATCGCGTTGCCCACCACACGATGCGGTCATAGGCCCGCCAGCTGCGTCGCTTCCACTCCGGCGACCACGAGTCGGTGACGCCGGGTAGCGGACCGATCACCCCGCTCTCCGACATCGGCGCATAGCGCAGGACCGTCAATGGCACGCCCAACCGCTCGGCGAGCGCGAGGCCCCGTGCCTGACACAACGGGGCCGCGATCAGCATATCGACATCGGTGATCGCGGCGTCGTCGCCGAGGAAGGTCTCGACCATGGCCCGGTCGAAGGCCGAGATGCCGTCCCGCACCGTGGCGAGCGCGAATCGCGCACGCGTCCAGGGGTTCCGGGACCGCTGGGCGTTTAACGCTTCATCGGAGGACCACTGCGTGCCGGTGTCGCGGCCGATGGCCACCACCGTCGCCAGTCCCGCGTTCCGCGCGAAGCCCAGCATGTTGGGCGGTACCGCGACACTGACCCGATGGCCACGTCGCTGGAGTTCGACGGCCAAAGACACGCCGGGCTGCACGTCGCCGCGACTGCCGTAGAGGATGACAGCAACATGCGCGCCGCCGGATCGGCTTGTCATCATGAGTAATTCACCAGAATCTATGATCGAGGCCCCAGGCCGACAGTTCCGCACTGAGCAGCTTCGCGAAATGATCCTGGTCGCCGTAGTACTCGGGACTGAAGGCGGCAAACGACAGGGTGACGGTGGAGCCGTACTCGACGATCCACGCCGAAAGCCCCGGGCCGGGCATCACCAGATCCTCACCCGCGGTGTCCTGCACCATCAGTCGCAGCACAAACGACGAGGCGGGCACTCCGGCGATGGTGCGTACCCGATCGTCGAGCACTCCGAGATTGGACACGCTCACATCGGGGGCGGGCACCGGCTCCCGGCTGGCAGTCGAGCCTGTCGCTGTGGCTGCTGGACGCGCAGGAGACCGCCGCGTTCAACGCCGCCTGCAAGCAGCACGGCAAGTCACTGTCCGGTGGCGCCTTCACTGCCCTCGCGGCGGCGATCGAGCGACTCACCGGTGAGCGCACCACCCGCTTCGTGATGCCGATGCACACCCGCACCGATCCGGAATCCCTGGCCGCCGCCGGGTGGTACGTCGGACTCGTGCCCGTCGAGATGTCGTTGGGTGAGGCGAACACCTTCGCCGAGGCCATCGACATCGTCGACGCGGGCGTACGTCGCCACGCCGCGCTCACCCACGTCCCGCACCCACGGATCGCGGAGTTGCTGGCCGTGACCGAGGCACCACGATTCGCCGTGTCATTCGTCGACGCACGTTTCGTGCCGGGCGCCGACTCGTGGGACGAGCGGGATCGCGCGCTGCGCAGCCGAATCCACAATCTCGACGAGGTCTACCTATGGGTGAATCGCACCCATGAGGGCATGAACGTCTCGATGCGCTTCCCGAACAACGAGGTCGCCGCGGCGTCCCTGCACGCACTGATCGGCGAGTACACAGCGGTGCTGCGCGAGGTCGCCGCCAACGGTGATCTCGCCTTGTGCGGCGCACCCACCGACGCCGCACCCACCGATTCCGCCGACACCGACTCGGCCCCGAGCCCGACGGTCACCTCGACCGAGGTTCGATGAGGCTGGGTCCGGACACCTACTGGTGCCCGAGCCCCGGGCGGCTGGTGGATTTCGTCCCCGCGCCGTCGACGATGCAGGCGGCCGAGTCCGCACCGGAGCACCCGCTGGGCCCGTCGCTGCTGCAGGGTGACCACATCTCCGGTGTGCTCGCGCAGCGCGCCGCCGGTCGCGAGCACCGTGGGTACACCTGCAGTGCGATCACGGTGGACGCCGACCTCGACGAGGACCGGATGGCGGCGGCGCTGACCGCGTTCGTACGCGCCCACGAGGGCCTGCGGTCGTCCTTCCGGGTCGACGAGGCCGCCGGCATCACCCGCTACGTCGTCGACCCAGAGGCGATCGACATCGTGGCCGCCGAGGTCACCGAGACCGACCCGCATCGTCATCTGGCCCAACGCCTTCCGCACACGGCCGTCTTCGATGCGTTCCCCGGATGCGCGTTCGGGGTGGTGACGCGACCGGGATCGTTCGACCTCTACTACGGCATCGATCACGCCTACGGGGACGGCAGTTCCCAGGTGCTCGGGCTGCTGGAGATCCTGGCCCGCTATCGCGGCGAGCAGAACCATCCGCTGGTGTCCGCACGGCACGGCAGTTACCTCGATTACGCCGTCGAGGAGTTCACCCGTGCCACCGCGCTCACCCCGGATTCGCCCGGCGTCGTCGAATGGCGGCGAGTCCTCACCGAATCCGGCGGCACCATCCCGGTTTTCCCGCTGCCGCTGGGGCTCGGTGACGATCCGCAGCAGGTGGTCATCCACTGTGAGGATCTCGCCGACGCCGCCACCACCGAGGCGCTCTCGGTGATCGCCAAAGCTCATGGGACGAGCCTGATCTCGGTGATCTATGCGGGACTCGCACTGGCGCACAAGGCATTGTCCGGTGCCGGGCGGTATGCCACCGCCACGGTGCTGTCCACCCGGGGGAACGCGGAGCACCGCGGTTCGCAGGGCTGGTACTGCAACTTCGCACCGGTCGGATTCGAGATCCGAGGCTCGACGGTCGAGGAGGTCATCGACGACGCGGCCGCCGCCGTGGAGGCGTCGAAGCGCGCCGTCGCCGACCCGGTACACGGTGCCCTGGCGATCCTGCTGGGCGAGGGGGCCATTGACCCGTCGGTGGTCGCGAGCCCACAGATGGTGACCTACTTCGATTTCCGCTGGTTCCCGGCCCCCGAGGGTGCCCGCGACATCGTCGTGTTCACCGGCGAGGGACGCACCCGCAATGCCTCCCTGTGGATCTCCCGCGATCTCGACGGTCTGCGCATCAACACCCAGCGTCCGGACAATCCGGTGGCGGCCGAATCGGTGGTACGGTACTTCGCCACCGTCCGCGACATCCTCACCGCCGCGGTGGCCGTCGACGCCGGAGCACGCTGATGCACGTCACCGCCGTCGACCTCGCCGACCTCGCCGGTCGACTCACCGAGATCGAGGTCACCTGGGATGCGGAGCCGGCGCAGTGCGATGTGCCGGTCACCTTCAATCAGGGCAACCATGTTCGCGCCCAACTCACCGGAAGCGGGGCCTGGCTGGCCGGCACGGTGACCCTGCCGGATCGGTATCCCGACCGGTCGCGGATCGTCGAGGCCGTCACCCGCCTGCTGGTCGAGCACGACGCGCTCCGGGCCCGAATTCGGCCGTGCGACACTCCTCGTCAGGACGTGTACGCCCCCGACCAGTTCGAGGTTCGGTCCCGGACCGTCGGCACGGTGTGGCACGGATTCACCACCGCCCTGATCACCGAGCGGTGTCGAGCGGGCGAGGTCCCCGGATTGTTCTTCGGCATCCTCGCCGATCGGCTCGTCTGCGCCTTCGATCATGCGCACGCCGACGCTCTCACCATCGATCTCGTCCTGCGACGGCTGTACGAGCTCTACGCCGATCCCGGCACCGCCGCCCGCACCACACGCAGTTTCGCGCAGCGGTGCGTCATCGAGGAGACGGGCGCGTCGGTGTCGGGTGGACCGCACTCGACCGACCCCACGCGTCTGATGCAGGTGTGGGAGGACTTCTTCACGATCACCGACGCAACCCTGCCGGTCTTCCCACTGCCACTCGGATCGGGATCGGCCCCACAGCGCACCGTCGTCGTACCGCTGCTGAACTCCCCGGAATGCCATGATGTACTGGGTCGTTCGGCGTTCGCCCACATCCTGGCGACGCTGGCAACAGCGGTGGCATCGGTGGGCGGGCCACGGCGACTGGCGACGCTGATACCCGTGCACACCCGCGGGGCGCGCGATTCCGGCTGGCACGACACGGCGGGCTGGATGGTCTCCAACGCGCCGGTGGTCGTCGACGCCGGAGATCCGGACAGCGCCACGCAGTGGCTGACACACGCTGCGGCACTGACGGATCTACCGCTGGATCAGGTACTCGCCCACTGTCGGCCGAGTTTCGTCACCGAGGGCATCTTCATGGTCTCCTACCTCGACTACCGCAAGCTGGGTCCGGCATTGCCCGGAGCACAGCACATCTCGGCGGTGACGAGAACCGACACCGCGCAGTTCTGGTTCAACCGTTCGGAGTCCGGACTGGATCTGCGCGTGCGCTACCCCGGCCGACCCGAGGCCGACGCCGCAATGGCCGAACTGCTCCGGGTGCTCACCACCGAACTCCGGGAACCGCTGCGCCACAGCGCGTGCCGCACCAGCGCCTGAGCACTCCGCGCGCAGTTGCGCGCTCGGCTCCCACATGCACGCCATGCATTCCGTGCGTGTGGGAGCTGCGTGCGCATCGTCGAGTGAGCCCCTACGCGCGGCAGGTGGTCGCGGCGGTGTCGATGGCCGCCTCGGCCGCGTGGCGTTCGTTCTCCGACCAGCCATGGACCCCGAGGAACATCTGACGGTTGTCGGCGTCGGTGGGCCGCACCTGATCCCAGTAATCGGCGCGGCCGGCGGGACTCAGGGCGAGAACGTTCGCCAGTTCCGCCGACGAATCCGAGTACTTCATGATCTTGGCGTAGTCGGCCGGGTCCTGTGCCGCCAGCGTCGCCTCGGCCTGCCCGACGGTGCAGGTGCTTCCCGGCACCGCCGACGACGTATCGGCGGCGGATGCGACACCGGCCGCCAGCGTTCCGGCGATGCCGATACCGACGACGACGATGCCGATCCGGACACCGACGGTCTGATTCACGAGTTTCATGGGTCCACCTTTTCTCCCGCACCGAAAACCACCTCCGGTGTGGCAGTCACCAACACTAGGAATCCACCTTGGGAGTGGGCTGTGATGAACCTGCCAATACTGAATGATTTCCATAGCGCGAGAACGCTTTTCACCATTCGTCGCCATTGCCCGGATTGGCGGGTGCACCCGCCGCCCGGATCAGCCGCCACCCCCACCCGGGCGCGAACTAAAGTGGATCCGATCCGTTCCACCCCACCCCGACACGATCGCAGCGATGGACACCGACGACCCACGCCCCCAACCGCCGGCACGACCATCGATGTCGGGCGCTCTGTTCGCGGTCCCGGACGTGCGGGGCCGCTGGCCCGCGGCCATTCGGGCCGGCCTCGCCTTCGCGATTCCCGCCGCCGTGCTGTATCTACTCGGCTTCGACCGCGATTGCCTGCTGGCCACCCTCGGCGGCTTCGCCGCACTCTACGGCGAGAAACGTCCGTACCGTGTGCGGTGGCGGGCGGTGAGCACCGCAGGCGCTGTGCTGGTGGCGACCACCGCCGGGTACGGCGCACTCGGGGCCTGGGCCGGGCCGTCGGCGACGCCGCCGGAGAATCTCGTCGTGATCATCGCGCTGGTCGCCGGTGCGGCCGTCACGGCGTTCTGCCTGAACGCGCTGCGACTCGGGCCGCCGGGCCCGTTCTTCTTCGTCCTGACCGCCGCGATCGCCTCCGTCGTGACCCGGCACGGCGTCGATCTCACCCCACTGGTCCTGGCCTCCGGCGCCGGCGCCGTCGCATCCCTGGTGGTATCGATGGCGCCGGCCCTGTGGCGCCCGCACGGCCCGGAGACCGCCGCCACGGCCGCGGCGATCCGGGCGGTCGAGGACTACCTCGACGACAATCGCAGTACCGCACCCGCACATCGTCACGGGGTGGCCCTGTCCACCTTGCATGCGTGGTCCGTGCTGCACGACGCGGCCGCCACCAACAGCGCTCTGGCCCAACAACTCTGGGAGTCCATGCGCCGCTGGCACGGCGCCCGGCAACCCGTCGACCTGGCACCGCCACTGCCCCGCCCGTCGGTCGCCCACCGGCTGCGGATCGCCGCCCGGCGGTTCAGTCACGCCGAGGTGACCACGGCACGGGTCGCGTCAGCCGCCTTCGCCGCGGGCGCGATCTCTATCGCCACCGGACTCTCGCGTCCCGACTGGGCGATCCTCGGCGCGGTGCTGGTTCTCCAGTTGGGGCCCGACCGCATCCGCGGTGTGGTGCGCGGTGCGCACCGGCTGATCGGAACGGTCGCCGGACTCGGCGTGTTCGTCGCCCTGCACCTGCTCGACCTGGGTGTGCCGACGCTGATCGTGGTGATCGCGGCGCTCAATCTGCTGATCGAGTTGACCATCGTGGGCAACTACGCCGTGGCGGTCACCTTCATCACTCCTCTCGCCATGCTGATGGGTGACCCCGCCGTCGACATCACCATTCCGGTGCGTGACCGCTTCCTGGAGACGTTGCTCGGCGTGGTCTGCGCCATCGCCGCCATGTGGCTGGTGCTCGGGCGTGCGCATCGCCGCACCTGGCGGTATGCCGACGAGGCCGTCGTCGGCGGTATCGACGACGTGCTCGACGGCGCCGCGACCCAACCCGTCGGTTCACCCCGATCGATGACGCTGCGCCGCGACCTGCAGTGGTCGCTGCTCGAGGCCGAGATGGCCGCCACCGATGCCGCCGGGAACGAACCCGGGTGGGCGCGACGACGTTGGGCCGCCCACGTCGCGCTGTGTCAGGTCGGTCATGAGGTACTCACGTGGTGCTGGCGTGCCGATCCGGACCGGCCGCTCGACACGGCGATCGCCGGAATGTTGTCCGAACGTCGACTTCTGCTCACCGATCACGCACCTCCCGGCCGCTGACTCCCTGGCGTCCGGTGCATCCGGGCCGACCCCGACCTTCGTCAACTACCTCGAGGCCGCGTCTGCGGTCACCGGCCAACTCGACAGGCAGCCGGTATCGGGCCGCGCCTACGCCGAGGTCAACCCGTGCCAGGTCAACCCGTGGGAAGAGCCCTACACGTCACTGCCGTGACCGGACTTCTCACCATCTGAGGCGACGACGCCCGTGCGGGCCCGCTCACGCGCATCACGATCGGCAGGCTCAGGACCGGCATTTGATCCCGACACGCCCCGGGGAGTACATTCGACGTCATGCAGCGCGCGCTCCTTCTCGGTTGCCGCGGCGGGGTCTGATCTGACCGGCCCTCCGTCGCGGGCCTTTCTATGCGCCGGTCATCTTCCCCCTCTTTCACTCTCGGAGAATGACCATCATGGCAGCAGCAGACACCTTCACCTCGGGCGCAAGCCGGATCGTCGAGCCCACTGGCCCGATCCCCGCCGACCAGCCCGCATGGAACACCCAACGCAACTCCGCGATGCCGGTACACCGCTATCGCCCCTTCGCCAACGAGGTCGAGACCGTCTCGGTGCCCGACCGCACCTGGCCCGACAAGGTCATCGACCGCGCACCCGGATGGTGTGCGGTAGACCTCCGCGACGGCAACCAGGCCCTGATCGATCCGATGAGCCCGGCCCGCAAACGCCGCATGTTCGACCTGCTGGTTCGTATGGGCTACAAGGAGATCGAGGTCGGATTCCCCTCGGCCAGCCAGACCGACTACGACTTCGTCCGCGAGATCATCGAGGACGGCGCCATCCCCGCCGATGTGACCATCCAGGTGCTGACCCAGTGCCGTGACGAACTGATCGAGCGGACCTTCGACGCGTGCCGCGGCGCCGCCAACGTGATCGTGCACTTCTACAATTCCACCTCGATCCTGCAGCGCCGGGTGGTGTTCCGTGCCGACAAGGACAAGATCACCGAGATCGCCACCCTCGCCGCCCGCAAGGTGCTGGAGGTGGAGAAGAACTACCCCGACACCAATTGGCGCTACGAGTACTCCCCGGAGTCCTACACCGGCACCGAACTGTCCTACGCCAAAGAGGTCTGCGACGCGGTCACCGAGATCATCGCGCCCACCCCGGAGCGGCCGATGATCATCAATCTGCCGGCCACCGTCGAGATGGCCACCCCGAACGTCTATGCCGACTCCATCGAATGGATGCACCGCAACCTGGCCCGCCGGGACTCGATCATTCTGAGCCTGCACCCGCACAACGACCGCGGCACCGCGGTCGCCGCGGCCGAACTCGGCTATCAGGCCGGCGCCGACCGCATCGAGGGATGCCTGTTCGGCAACGGCGAGCGCACCGGCAACGTCTGCCTGGTGACCCTCGGCATGAATCTGTTCAGCCGGGGCGTCGACCCGCAGATCAGTTTCTCCGACATCGACGAGATCCGTCGCACCGTCGAGTACTGCAACCAGCTGAACGTTCCCGAGCGTCACCCCTACGGCGGCGATCTGGTCTACACCGCGTTCTCCGGCAGCCATCAGGACGCCATCAACAAGGGCCTCGACCAGATGAAGTACGACGCCGACGCCGATGACGCCGACGTCGACGACATCACCTGGGCGGTCCCCTACCTGCCGATCGACCCCAAGGACGTCGGCCGCAGCTACGAGGCGGTCATCCGCGTCAACAGCCAGTCCGGCAAGGGCGGCGTCGCCTACATCATGAAGACCGACCACGGCATGAATCTGCCCCGGCGCCTGCAGATCGAGTTCAGCCGCGAGATCCAGAAGCTGACCGACGGCGAGGGCGGCGAGGTCGCACCCAAGGAGATGTGGGACGTCTTCGCGCAGGAGTATCTGCTGCCGATCCGGCCGCTGGAACGCATGCGCCAGAAGGTCGATGCGGCCGAGGTCGACGGCGGCGAGGACCGCATCACCGTCGTGGTCAAGGTCGACGGCGTGGAGAAAGAGATCTCCGGCTCCGGCAACGGTCCGCTCGACGCCTTCGTCGATGCGCTGGGCACCGTCGGATTCGACCTGCGCATCCTCGACTACAGCGAACACGCGATGACCGCCGGCGGTGACGCCAACGCGGCCTGCTACGTCGAGGCCGAGATCAACGGCGAAACGGTATGGGGAGTCGGCGTCGCCTCCTCCATCACCACCGCATCACTGCGCGCCGTCGTCTCCGCCGTCAACCGCGCACATCGGGTGGCAGCACCGGCCGACGAGGCCGGCGACACCGCACCACGCACCTGGGCCCCGTAGGCCGCAGGTCACACCGTAAGTTCCCAGGTCACACCGAGATCCCCGGGTCACATCGACCCTCACATCAGAAACCACCGGCGCGGGCGATCCCCGACGCCGGAGCCACCGAGCGCGGTTACGTCGCCGTCATCGCGCGTGGCACGGAATGGGCCGGACACTTCCTTGCGCGAGAAACCCTCGCGAATGTGTCCGGCCCTTTGCCGATTCGCCGGGATCGATCCCAGGGTTCTCATCCCTTACGCATGACGACCCGCGACCGCCCCGACTCCACACTGGAACGAGCACATTACCGTTGCCCCGTCGTGAGGAGCCGGACCATTGCACGCTGCGGACATGGGCCCCATCGACTACCTGGTGATCGAATTGGCACCGGGTACCGAGGAACTGCCCACCCGGATCGGTGAGACGCTGGCGCGGATGATCGCCTCGGGCATGGTGCGGATTCTGGATCTGCTACTGGTCCATCATGATCGGGACACCGGGTTGTCGGTCCGCGAGTACGAGGACGTCGGCGCCACGCTCCCCGCGGAACTCGGTGGTTCACTCGCCGAGATTCTCGCGCTCGAAGATCTCGACAATCTGGCTCCCGCGATCGAACCGGGCCGCAGCGCGGCAATCCTGGTGTGGGAGTACGTCTGTGCCCGGCAACTCATCGACGCGGCCGCCGCGTCGGATGCCCAGTTGGTCGCGCAGGGACGAATCCCGTTGCGCGCCATCGTGTCCTCGCTGTCCTGCGATGAGTGACAGGTGGGCCGCGCCCATCTCGGACCGCGGTCAGAGCAGGCGACGCTCCCGCGCCCGGTCGACCGCGTCGCGCCGGGTGGACACCCCGAGTTTGCGATAAATCGACTGCTGGTGGGTCTTGACGGTGTTGACGGAGACGAAGAGGTCCGCGGCGATCTCGGATGCCTTGTACATCGTCGGGAGATACCTCAGCACCGCCAACTCACGCTCGGTGAGCAGTTGTTCGGGCGCCACCGCATCCGGATCGGCCGGTGGTGGGGACGCCGCGGCGGTGTCGTCGCCGCAGAGTTCGAGGATGCGATCGACCACCTCGACATGTTTGCCGGTCAGCAACCGGTATCGCGCCACGATGGGGCCGATGTCGGCGGACCACGCCGCGAACGGGCGCACCGATCCGGTGGTACCGGCGACCGCGATCGCCTCCCCGATCCGGTCGAGGGCCTGGGCGTCGCGACGGCACCGGGCGGCCGCGACGGCGGCGACCACCATGGCCTCGCACTGCTGGATCGGATAGTCGCGGTACTTCGTCGACGGCCCGAGGATCGCTGCGACGTCGTTCGGCTTCGCCGACGCCAATGCGACCTCGGCGGTGACGACCCGTTCGAGGACGCCCGCGAGTCCCCAGTCCTGCGGCATCGGTGGCAGGCTTTCCCGGGCACCCTCGACGTCCCCGTGGACCAGGTGCAGCCGGATGAGGACCACGCACATCCACCGCCGGAGCAGGTCGGGCAGCGCGCCGGCGCGCGACCGCAGGACGGCCAGGCGATCGGCGGCGGTCCGGGCGGCGTCGGCGTCACCGGCGGCCACCGCCACCCAGATCGCGTAGATCTCCACGATCATCAGGGCGGCGATGTCGGTGACCGGTTCCCCGGCCACCCGCGCGCGCCGCACATGCTCCCACGCCTCCTCGAGGTGTCCGGTGTGCAGGGCTGCGGCAATGCACACCGCATGCGAGATGAGCACCTGAGGTTGCCTGCTCCAGCCCCGTCGGCCGGCCTGCTCCAACGTGGCGCGCGCCCGCCGACCGGCCTCGGCCAGATGACCGTCGATCAGATCCAGCAGCGACAGGTAACCCGACGCCGCGATGGCCACCAACCCCATGCCCTGATCGACGGCCTGATCTCGGCAGCCTTCCAGCATCCCGCGTGCCTCGACCAACCGGCCCTGCAGCAGGTTCCCGATCCCCAGGTTGTTGGTCGCGAGCACCAGGTAGGCGGGCGCGGCCGGGATGTGACCCGGTTCGACCTCGCCGATGACCTGCCGGATCTGCTCGGCCCGCACCGTGAGATCGGCGATGGTGTGGAACCGGGCGAGCACCATCCGGGCCACCGCGACCACGATCCGGGCGCTCGACACGAGTTCAGCGTCGGGATGAACCGCGCCGTCGGCCAGCATCCGCTCGACGGCGTCCGCGTACTGGCCCATCAGCAGGTAATCGCGTCGGTGATAGGCCAGCACGACGCCGATGATCTGCTCCGCCACGGTGGCCGGGAGGCCCGGCTTGTCGTCGACCTGCTGGAGCGTCGCCGCCAGATCGGCCGCGCGCGCGGTGAGCATCAGGGGAATTGCATACCCCCCGAGCACCCGCGCCGCCTGGGCCCGATCGTCAGCCGCGATCAGGTGCCCGACGGCGGCCACGTGATCACCGTGGTCGAGATACCAGTGCGCCGCGCGGCGATGCAGTTCGGGAACGCTGTCGGGCACTTCGGTCTGCAGCCGATCGCCGAGCAACTCCCGGAGCAGCGGGTGGTAGCGGAACCAGTCCGGGCGGTCGGCGAGGCGCACCGTCAGCGCGTTGTCGGCCACCATCTGTTCGAGAACACGGCGGCCGTCGTCGCGGCCGGTGAGGGCATGCGCCAGCGATGCATCGACCTCCGGGACGAGCGAGGTCGCCAGGAGGAATCGCCGGTCGCTGGACGACAGCCCCGCCAAGACCTCCTCGAGGAGATAGGCGGCCACCAGGCGGTTGTGACCGCTGAACTGCCACAGCGCGTCTCGACTGGCCACCTCGACCGGTGAGCCGCGGCCCAGCAGCGCCAGCCGCAGACCGGCGGGCCACCCCTGGGTGCGTTCGCCGAGCACACCGAGTTCGGCCTCGGACAGACCCATCCCGTCGCACAGCTGCCGGGTCTCGGCACTGGTGAATGCCAGGTCTTCGGCGGTGATCTCGGTGACGGCACCGTCGAGCTGACGCCGTCGTAGGCGCAGTCTGGGCCAGGTCCGGCCGATCAGGATCAGCCGCAGCCGATGCTCACACGCGTCGAGCAGCCGGATGATCGATTCGTTGACGTCGGGATCGGTGATCAGATGGACATCGTCGATGACGACGATCACCGGGGTGCTGCCCGCCGCCAGGACATCGCTGATCCGATCGACGTCGCCGAGGCCGAAATCGGGGCCCGGGGCGATCAGGTCGAGACCGTCGTCGTATCCGGGCACTCGGGCCACCCGGAAGGCCGCGAGCATATCGGTCCAGAACGACGGCAGGTCGGCGTCGGGATCGGCGGTCAACCACACCACCGGCCACGGCGCATCCTCGGCCCACGCGGCCACGGCGAGGGTCTTGCCGTAGCCCGGCCCGGCGCAGACCACGGTGATCGGTCCCTCGATACCGGCGATCAGTGCGGCGTCGAGGCGGGGCCGGTCGACCAGAACCGGCGGAACCGCCGGACGCGACACCCGCAAGCGCGAGCGGGCGCCGCCGATGCCAGTTTCTGTCACAACCCGTCCCGAGGAGATCGCCGGATACTTCCGGCCAGATCTTACGCACCGACGACCACATCCACCCGGGTTCATCAACCTCGCGGGTTCATCCACCTCGGATGACGACCCGATCCGGGCATCCCGCCCATGATGGACACACCAGCACGATCTCATCAGTCGAGGAGAACCCATGACGATGCGTCCCTCACGAGGCACCCGGCATGCGGTGATCGGCCATCCGGTCGGCCGGGCACGCCCGGTTCCCGCCGCCGGCGACACGATCGCCAAGGCCATCGAACGTCGTGCCACCAGGGTCGACGGAGCATCCCGGGGTGCGCCCACCTGACGGGTGCGCCCAGGAAGGACAGGACCGGAACCGATCGTCCGGCTCAGACGTCGGCGACCGCGGTCACCTCACCACGCTCGATCGCCGCGACGAACGCAGCGTGATCGCCGGTATTGACCTTGGCGTACCGGGTGGCGAACCGACGGATCGCCTTGTCGAACTCGGCGGTCTCGCCGAGGTATGCCGAAATCGCGACGGCGTCGCCGGATCGGCCGTGGCCGTAGGCGAGCACCCGGGCACACACCCGGCCGTAGGCATACAACCCCTTCTGGTCCAGGGCCTCGATGACGAAGGAACCCTTGCCGTCGCGAAGTTGACGGAGGTAGAAGTCACGCTGCGTGCCGTCGAGGCCGGGCCCACCGTTCCACCCCAGGAAGACATCGCTGACCGCCTGGATCAGCTTTTGCCCGTGAACGACGCGCTGGCCCTCGTTGTCATAGGTCGGCCCGTCGAGATATCCCGCGAGCACCGAACGCTGGGCCTCCTTGGCCTGCAGTAGCAGCGGATCGCCGGAATCCTTGCCCTGCAGCAACAGAACCCACGCCTGCGTGCCCACACTGCCCACCCCGACGACCTTGCGCGCCATGCGCACGAACTCGAAACGATCGAGCAGGACCTGATGATGCGGCTCCATCGTCGCCCGGAAGTCGACGTACCGGCGTGCGATCTCGTCGTAGAACCCCGGCGCGGACTCACCGAGCAGATTCTCGATGGGAACGATCAACGGGGGCTGATCGACGAACTCGACGGCGCCGTCGACGACGGTCGTCAGTTTGCTCAGCGCCTGCAGGCTGTCGCGGCGCCACGCCTTCTTGATGGTGCGTTGGACCTCCTTGGCCGACTTCGGATCCAGATAAGGGCTCAGCAGTGCCAGATCGGGTGTCGGAATGGCATGGCTGTACCACGCTTTCAACGTTCCCATGGACGCCAGTCCGGCCATCGTCGCGCGGTATTCGGTGGCGCAGGCCTGCGCGATCTCCTTGGCGATCTTCGGCGTGAACCCGTTGCCCCGCGCGGCGACGACCAGGCTGGCGGCGAGCCGTTTCACGTCCCATTCGAAGGGGCCGGGGTAGGTTTCGTCGAAGTCGTTGACGTCGAAGGTCAACTGCCGTTCCGGGGTGGCGTACAGGCCGAAGTTGCTCAGGTGCGCGTCACCGCAGAGTTGCACGGTCAGACCGGAATTCGGGGTCCGGGCGAGGTCGTCGGCCATCACCAGGGCGGCACCGCGGTAGAAGGTGAACGGGGTCCGGGCCATCCGGCCGTGGCGGATCGGCACCAACTCGGGAACCCGGGTACCCGCCTGACCGACCAGCAGACCGATCGGGTCGCGGTCGGCGCCGTCGCCGAGGTTGGCGAGATCGGCCACCGCGACGCGGTCGGCCGCCGCACGCCCGAGGGCCTCCCGATCGGACACGCTCAGATGGCGGCGTGCCGGGTCGGCCTCTACGTCCGGAGCACTCATGGCATGTCCGTTCTCATCGGTGACGACCGGCCCCGGTCGGGTCGAGCGGGGCCGAGCGGGGTCGAACGCCGGGGGTGGATCAGGACGCGAGGATGCGCTGCTTCTCCGTGGCGAATTCGGCGTCGGTCAGCACTCCCTGCGCGTGCAGATCCGCGAGCTGCTTGAGTTCGGCGATGCGGTCGGCGTTCGACGCGGCCGGGGCCGCCGGTGCCGGTTGCGGAGGCGGGGCCTGCTGGACATACTGCGGCTCGGGCTGCGCATACCGTTGCTGCTGCTCGTAACCCTGCTGGGCCCATCGCTGACCCTGACGACGAGACACTCTGTTGGACACCGCCGTTGCGGTTCCTGCGACGACTGCGGTGCGTGCCATTCCACGCAGGAGTCCGGGCATGATGTTCTCTTTTCTGTCGTTCGGCGAAAAGTAAGAGGATCAGTTCTCGGCGGACTCGAGCGCTTCGATCAGGTCGGTGACCGGAATCCGGCCGGACGCGACCGGCTCCGCCCCACTGCGCCGAAGCGCCGTCGCAAACGGTGCCGCCCAATGGTTTTCGTAGACGATGATGGCCGCGGCATGGCCGACGTCGAGCACGGCGCCCGCCTCGGCGAGATCATCCTCGCCGATGAGTCCGGACGCAGCCTCGGCGAACAGCGTCACGTCGAGGTCGCCGTCGAGGTCGAGGTCGGCGATGTCCACGCCGACCACACCGTCGGCGGTGCGCCGGAGGAACGCGAGGTCGAGGACTCGGATGATGTCGCGGTCGACGAGGTCACGCAGGTGCCCGAGTGCGCTGCCGTCGAAGTGGGCGTCTGCGGGAAATTCGACGACGAGATAGTCGATCGGACCGATCTCGACGTCGACGTCGGTGATTTCGCTGTCTGCTGCGGTCATGGTGTCCAGCCTTCCATCGCCCGATGTGCGCGGCATCATCCTCCTGGTATGACAGGAGTCGGTCGGCCGGTATGACCCCAGGCGACCGGCATCGACGACGGCCGGGCGATGTCATTCGGTCCGGGTGATTCGCATCCGCGGGCCGGCGGTGCACGATGAAGCGCGCACACAACCGTCGCCGGGTCCGTCGTGGCCCGAGATCTTGAGGAGAGGTCAAATCATGTGGGATTCGTTCTGGGAGTTCATCTGGGGCATGGTGGTGATCTTCGCGTTCGTCGCCTACCTGCTCGTGCTGTTCTACATCCTGAGCGACCTGTTCCGTGACCGGAAGCTGTCCGGCTGGTTCAAGGCGATCTGGATCATCTTCCTGATCCTCATCCCCTACCTGACCGCACTGGTGTATCTCATCGCCCGCGGGCGCGGGATGACCGAACGCACCGTCGCCGCACAGCAACAGATGCAACAGCAGACCGACGACTACATCCGCAACGTCGCCGGACCGTCATCCGCCGAGCAGATCGCCACCGCCAAGGCACTCCTGGACGCGGGCACCATCACGCCGGCGAAATTCGAGACACTCAAGGCCAAAGCGCTCGGGTGAGGCCCGCCGTATCGAAGTGAATCGGCCTCGGACGCGTCAGTTGTTGTCCATGACGCTGTTGTCCATGACGCGCCCGAGGAACTCCGTCGCCGCATCCAGCCCTCCCCGCCACGGCAGGTCACCGTGATCGGAATCGACCACCCGGAGCTCGTATCGTGTTCCGGCGGCGGCGAATTCGCCGAGCAAGGCCGCGGTCAGCGGTAGCGGCACATCGGCGTCGCGAAACCCCTGCACGACCAGGATCGGGCGGTCGTACCCCGTGGTCGGAACGGCCATGTACCGGTGCAACGCGGCCGCGAACACCGGGTCGTCGAGTGGCCGGGAGACCAGCCGTCCGGCAGGTGCCTGCCCGACCACCGACGCGAAGTCCGGTGCGCAGACACTCGAGATCCGGTCGATGATGCCGCGCCCGAGGGGCGTCAGATACCTTCCGACGTCGACGTCGTCGGAGTTGGCGGCCATCCCCGCCAGGATCGCGGCCACGGTTCCGGTCAACCCGGCGGGCAGTGCGGGGACACCCGGCCGCAGGGCGAGGATCGCGTTCTCCACATTCGATGCGGGCGCCATCGCGACGGTTCCGCGGAAGTCGAGGTCCGGGGCCCGGGCCGAGGCGACATTGCCGGTCGCCAGCGCGGCGTGACCGCCCTGCGAGACACCCACCACCGCCCACCGGCGGGACAGGCCGGGAAGCGCGATGTGGGCGGCCCGCACGATATCGGCCGACGCCGTCGCCTCCGACCGGGTCTGCAGATACGGATGGGTCCTCTGCCCGGCGACGACGGCGGCGGGGCTCAGACCCAGGTACTCCGGGGCGACGACCGCGTAGCCTGCGCGGTTGAATTCGGCGACGATCGCGGAGTCGTTGCGTTCGGCGATCGGCGACGCGGTGAGGCCGCAGTCCGGTCCGAGCCCGGAGGTCCCATGGGTCCACACCACCACCGGCCATCCGCCCGGCGGTGGCGTGCCGGCCGGCGTTCGCACCAACCCGCTCGCCGGTACGGTGTGCCCGAATCCGTCGGTGGTGAGGTACGACAGTCGCGCCACGCGGTCGAGGCCACCCCAGGCGCGGCCGAGTGGGGCGATCGCCACCACCGCGCCGGGTGGCCCGGGCGAGGCCTGCGCCGGGGCTCGCACCACACCCGTCAGAATGGCCGTGACCAGCACCGATACCATCACCGGCCACACGCTTGCATGCCTTCTCGTCGCCACGTAACACTCCTCGTTTACGAGTGAGTATCCACACCGATTCGCCCCTCCGGCTGGAATTATGGCGTCGAGCGCGGACAATCGAGACACATGACCTCCATGGAAATCCTCGCGCTCAGCTCGCTGCTCGTTCTCGTCGCCTGCGCCGCCGGCATCGGCGCGCTCATCGGCATTGTCGCCACCTCGGCCGGTTCCTCACCCGCCGCACCGGATCGCGGCGCCGACTTCGCGCCCGTCCCGGCCTCCTGAGGCCTGTCCTCAGACCTCGTACTCCACGAGCCGGCCCTGCACGTAGACCTCGGCGATCGCCGGCTCCCGCATCCCCATCAGCAGCGCGAACAGTGTCTGCTCCCTGGCCAATTCGGGATCATCGGCGCGAACCCCGTTGGTCAGCAACGATTCCAGCGGCGGCCAGCGTTCCGGCTCGATCACCAGGAAATCCGCTTCCTTACCGGCGTCGAGGTTGCCGAATCGCTCCTCGGCGTCGAGCGCGCGCGCCCCGGCCAGTGTCCCGGTGAACAACAGCTGCGCGGGATGCAGCGCCACGCTCGCGTCACCGGGTTCGGAAATGTGCACCTTGAACGTGTCGGCGAGCACCTGCGGTATCAGCCACTCATCCCCTGCCCCGCAATCGGTTCCGGCGGCGACTGTGACCCCGGCCGCGACGGTCCGCCGCCACGGCATGGTGCCCGAACCCAGGAACTGTTGCGATGTGGGGCAGTGCGCGATCGATGTTCCGGTCTGCGCCATCCGTGACAGCTCGGCGTCGGTGCAGTGCACCGCATGCGCCATGATCGTCCGTCGTCCCAGCAGGCTCTCACCGCCGGGCATCGAACCCGGCAGGAATTTCCCGTCGTAGGTGTCGAGATAACTGTCGACCTCGAAAAGTGTTTTCACCGTGTCGATTTCACCGGTGAGCGGACGATTGTTCTCGTTCAGGTGGGTGTGAACGTACACTCCTCGCTCGGTCACAGACGCGTATAGATCCCCCAGGGCACGCAAGGTCTCGGTGGTCACCGACAGGCTGAATCGGGGCACGATGGCGGTGTGGCGCAACGCGGTTGACGGGTCACCGGTGTCCGAGGCATGCCAGCGGTCGATCTCGGCCAGCGTCAAGGCGGTCGCGTCGGCCTCCGAGGTCATCAGCGGCGCAGCCGAATCCGGCCCGGAAGTCTGAATGCCGCGGCCGCTGACGATGCGCAGGCCCGCACGCTCGGTTTCGGTGAACAGTGCCTCCTGGGCCACCGGGAACGCCGATCCGAACACCATCGCGGCGGTCGTGCCGGCCGAGATCCGGCGGTTGGTGAAGTCCCGGGCGATGCGGCGGGCGAATTCCGGGTCGGCCAGTCGCGCCTCGGCCGGAAAGATGCAGGTGTTCAACCATTCCAGCAGTTGCCCGCCACCGTAGGCGTCCAGGGAGTAGGTCTGCGGGAAGTGGATGTGGGTGTCGACGAAACCGGGCAGCAGGAAGGCCGAACCGTGATCGATCACCCGGTGCGCGGCGAACTCGTCGGGGACCTCGCCGCGGGGTCCGGAGAACAGGATGATCCCGGAGTCGTCGTCGACGACCAGGGCACCGTCGTCGATGTCGACGAGTGCGGCCACCGCGTCGTCGACGGTGGGACTCCCGGCGATGTGGACGAGGTGGCCGAGGTGCGTGCTCATCGGTCAACCGAAGCACAACCGGCGCGGTTCGGCGCGCCGAGCAGGGCGCGTCTCAGATGACCCGCTCAGATGACGTGGCCGTCCCATTCGTGATCGTGCATGAACCCCTCGGCGAGACCGACGCGGTACTTCACGCAGCTGCGCAGGATGCCGAGGTAGGCGGCGGGCAGCAGCAGGCCCGGTTTCCGGTCACCCGGCACCCCGATGACGTCGTCGAATCCGCGCAGGTCCCGGAAGTACTCCCGCATGGTGCGTCCCTGCCGGGAGTCCTCCGTCCAGCCGAACAGCGTCATCCCGACCTTGATCATGGTGTGCACGTCGTCGTCGGGGACGATGACCTCGGTGTTCTCGCCGAAGAACGCGCGATCGACCCGGTTGTGCGGACGGAACATCATGATCCCGCTGGTCGCGCGGGGATTGCACTCGATGCAGTACAACCCCTTCTCGGGGTGATCGATGAAGTCGAAACCCACCTGGCCGGTGAAGTCGGTGCCGGCGAGGAAGTCGGTGACCCAGTCCAGGATCCCCTGGTGGTGGGCGGAGACGAACGACAGGCAGGAGCTGCCGCCGATCGCGTACTCCACCGGATAGGTCGCGTGGGCGAAGATCCGGCCCTCCCGCACCACCGAGTAGGTGCAGTAGCGGTCGCCGGTGAGCCATTCCTGTGCCAGCCACGGGTTGCTCGGGTCGTGATCGAGCCACTCCATCGCGTCACCGGGATACACCTTGTGCACCTTCTGCGAACCGCGCGAGTAGCACTTCTTGACCGCGAACGGTCCGGTGAAGTCGAGTTGTGCGATGTCCTCCGGTCCGCGGAGTTCGGCGAACTTCAGGGTCGGGATGCCGCGATCGGCCAGCATGACCTGGAAATCGTATTTGTTGTGCAGCCGGTTCTCGAGGTCGAAATCGGAGAGGAACAGCTCGCATTCGGGCGGGAAGAGCCCTCGCATCATCGCCAGGATGTCGGTTTCCTCGTGGATCGGGATGACGATGTCCACGGCTTCCTCGACGACGATGCGCGCGAGTTCGCGGCAGTATTCCTGCGGTTGGAATTTCGGAGGTGGGACGAGGTGAAAGCCGCTGACCGCATTGGAGACCCGGGTGATGGCGACCGGGA
The DNA here is from genome assembly GCF_053605205.1 of Gordonia sp. NPDC003950. Classification (NCBI taxonomy): domain Bacteria; kingdom Bacillati; phylum Actinomycetota; class Actinomycetes; order Mycobacteriales; family Gordoniaceae; genus Gordonia; species Gordonia sp. NPDC003950. Next base: position 21,551 of record NZ_JBSGIT010000029.1, read on the forward strand.
TCGAGTCCACCGTCGTCACCCGGTGCCCGCCGGCGGCGAGCAGACGGGCGAGGTTCAGGGTCAGGAATGATCGGCCGAAGGTGATGAGCACATGCTTACCGGTTGGGGGCACGTCGCGAGTCTAGAGACATGCGGCCGATGAGCGCGCAGGGCGGCCCGACGGCACCGGTGAGGACACCGATGTCGCCGCCGCGGGTGTCCGCAATTTGCGCATAATTGACGGGCTCTTGTCGGCCCCACCCGGCATACTCGGACATGTCGGTACCCGGAATACTCGGACATGTCGGTACCCGGAATACCGGGACCGCGATGACTGTTCCAGTTTTTCGCGTTGTTAAGTTGGTGTTGTCGGCCGTTTGAGGCCGCAGGGGTGGAGGTGCGGATGTTGTTTGTCGTCGGCGTCATCTCCGCATGCCTGGCTGCCGTCGCCTACGGCATGTCGACGGTGCTGCGTGCGCTCGGTGCCCGTCGCGTCGCGCAGACCTCCCGTGAGGACGGGATCGAGGACACCAACGCGGCCGGTGGTCCGTCACTGCAGTCGACGATGTCCACGTTCGTCGATCCGTCCTTCATCCTCGGCACGGTGATGGTGATCGTCGGGTTCGCCGGCGGCGCGGTCGCCGCACGGTTCCTGCCGCTGTTCCTGTCGCAGACCATCGTCTCGGCCAACCTCGTCGTCACCGCGCTACTCGGGACGATCATGCTCAACATCGCCCTGCACACCCGGGACTGGGTGTCGATCTGGCTGGTCGTCTTCTCCCTGTGTCTGCTGGGCTTCTCCTCGTCGCATACGACCGGGGAAGGCCAGGCCCACTCGATCCACTGGGGTTTGTTCGTCGCGACGCTCGTGTTGTCATCGCTGGCCCTGCTCGGTGTCTACCGGCTGGGTCGCCACGGCGCGATCGTCGGTGGTGCGATGGCCGGCCTGCTCTTCGGCGTCATCGCGATCGCCGTGCGCATCCTCGACGGCGTTCACCCCTTCGACCTCAAGGTGCTGCTCCTCGATCCGGCGGCATGGACGATCGCCGTCGCGGGGGCGGCCGGATTCTTCGTGCAGACCGTCGCCCTGCAACTCGGTGCCGTCAACGGCGTCACCGCGGTCCTGGTGGTCGGTGAGACCGCAGGACCCAGCCTGGTCGGGGTGCTGTTCCTCGGCGACACCGCCAAGGCCGGTCTGGGCTGGCTGGCAGTCGTCGGTTTCATCGGCGCGGTGATCGGTGCGGTCCTCGTCGCCTGGTACGGCTCCGGCGATCCCGACCACTTCGGCGAGGCACCGCCGATGAAGGGCGGCTGGCGACGCGGACGGGAGAACGACGAACGCGACGACCTCGACGCCGAGGAGCGCGACGCCGCCGACGTGACGAGCGCCGTCGCCACCGACGACGAGGTCAGCGAGGATCAGTTCTGCGACGCAGACTTCACGCTCGTGGAGGACGATCTGGAAGCCGACCTGGGCGTCACCGGCGATCAGCGGGTGGCCCATCCCGGTGGCAACGGACCGCGCCGGACACCGTGACACCGTCTCCGTGATCACGCTGCACGCTTGACACCGAACGGTGGCGCCGACAGCGTGGTGACCATGTCCACGACCAGCTCCGCCGCCCGACGCGCCTATGACACCCTCGAACCCTTCCACGTCCTGGCCTACTTCAGTCCCGCCCTCGCCGCCGCGCACGAGGCGACCGGCCTGAACGCGCACGCCTTCTACGTCGGGGCACGTGCCGCACCGATGGGTCCGTGCGCGGCGGCGGTGGTGACCGCCGCCTTCGTCAACTTCGCCCCCGATTCGATCGCCAAGAGTTGGGCCAAGGCCGTCGCGGTCGGCCTCGACCGGGTGTCGCAGGCCCGCGACCAGATGCTCGATGAGCAATTGCGCGATATCTGGGGCGACGGCGTCGCCGACGACGCCATCGTCGCGGCCGCCGATGTGTTCGCCGAAGCGGCGCAGACCCTGCCGTACTCGGGTCGTCCGCTCGCCGCTGCGTGGGCCGCGGCCCCGGCACCCACGCCGCCGCACCTGCGGCTGTGGCATACCTTCGCCGTGCTGCGGGAGTGGCGCGGCGACAACCACATTGCCGCGTTGGTGGTTCACGGACTCGGCGGACTCGACGCCGCGGTATTCCACGAGGCGGCACTGCCCGATCCCACCGTCACGCGCCGGGTACTGGGCCGGGATCTGACGCTGCTCACCCGCGGCTGGTCGGCGCAGGAGTGGGAGGAATCGGTGGATCGTCTTGTCGCCCAGGGGCTCGCCGAACGCACCGGGTCGGATACCGAACCCGGTCACCGTCTCACCGCAGACGGCGCCGCCATCTACGACGACATCGAGGCGCAGACCGATGCCCTCGGTGAGCAACTGTGGTCGCGTCCAGAACTGTCGGAGACCGTCACCGCCCTGCGCCCGTACGTGAAGTCCGTCATCGACGCCGGGGTCCTGCCCGGCACCCGGAAGAAGTAGCCCGGAAGATCCAGGTCCGAGAAAATCGGCGATCTCGATCCCCCGGCGGGTGTGGTGGGTGTATTGGTCGAACCATGACACCACCACACCCCGACGACGAACACGAATCGCCTGATCACCAAAGACGTTCCACCAGTCTAGATCTCGCCGAGATCAAGCAGCTCAAGTATCGGTATCTGCGGGCCCTGGACACCAAGAACTGGGATGATTTCGCCGCCACCCTCACCGACGACGTGATCGGCCACTACGGCGGTCTCGACCTCACCGGCCGCGACGACCTCGTCGGCTTCATGCGCGAGTCGGTGGGACCGGGGGTGATCACCGAACATCGTGTGTCACATCCGGAGATCGACGTCGACTGCGACGTCGCGCACGGACGGTGGTATCTGTCGGATCGGGTGATCGTCGCCGAGGTGGAGTTCATGCTCATCGGCGCCGCCTTCTACGCCGACGAGTATCGGCGCACCGCCGACGGCTGGCGGATCTGCGCCACCGGATACGAGCGCACCTACGAGGCGCACGTACCGCTGGCGTCGATCCCCGGATTCAGCGTCACCCCGGGGCCGGCGATCATCGTCGGCGAGGGATCATCGCTCCCGAAATAACCGACGATTCGCGAGTCCGGAGGATCACCGTTCCCGGAGAATCAGTGAGGCGATGCCGTCGCGGTCGGTGACGTCGAGTTTGGCGCAGGCCCGGTAGATGTGGCCTTCGACCGTGCGTACCGAGACGGTGAGCCGCTCGGCGATCTGCCGGTTGGACAGTCCCGACGCTACCAGCGTGGCGATCTCGCGTTCGCGGGTGGTGAGCGGCAGCGGCTGCGCCGCCTCGAGTAGTGCCGGGGTGCGCAGACCACCGCAGGCCGCGGCCAGACGATTGGCCATCGACGACGACGCCACCGTCGCCGACCGTTTGCCGGCCTTGTCGTGGATCGCCGACGCCTGCGCGGCGACGTCGGCCGCCGACAGCCGCAGCCCCAGCGCCTCGAGATCGGCGGCACAGACGTCGAGTTCGACCCCGTCACCGGCGGCGAGCGCCTCGGCATGCCGCGCGTACAGGCCCGGTAGCGGACCGTCGATCCGTTCGGCCAGTTCGGCCAGGCGCCCGGCCGGGCCGGCGTCACCGAACCGGACCACGGTGTGCAACGCCTGCGCCTCGACGGCCAGTTGCCCGGTCTGCGCGGCCAGCGCCGCCGCATCCCACGCCCGCCGGATACCCAGTGACACCGTGCCGGCGGCGGCCGCCTGCCAGGCCTCGGCGATGCGCAGCATCGGCCGGAACACCGCGACGTGCCGGCCGTCCCGGGCCCGGGCGCGGGCCAACACGGCCTCGGCGCGGTCGGCCTCACCCAAGGCGCTCAACGCCTGGGCGAGAAAAACATACGCCGGGAAGTTCCACGAGGCCGAGTACTCCTCGCCGTCGAGGGTGGCCAGGGTCTGCTCGATCCGCCGCACCACCGACGAGCAGTCGCCGCGGGCCAGTTCGACCGCGGACACCAGAATCCCGGACATCGCCCAACTGAGGTACTGCGCGGTGTCGGCGAACGCCACGTAGCGTCCGGCGGCGGTGTCGGCGGCGTCGAGTCGGCCGCCGAGGATGAGTCCGAGGATCTCGCCGATCCCGGCCGGATATCGCAGCAGCCCGTCGGTGTACCTCTCGGCCTCGCGGGCCCGCTGGATCAGCGGATCGAGTTCGTCGCCGCGCCCGATGAGGGCCCGGGACAGCATGCCACCGAAGACACCCCATTCGACCGCCCACGGCAGCGCGTCCTCCGGTGCCAGCGCGGCATCCGACAGGCGCAACGCGTCGTCCAACTTGTTCTCGAAAAGCGCACAGGCAGAACTGATTCCGTCGACGATACCCATCAGGTGCGGGTCGGTCACCGCAGCGCGCACCCCCTCGAGGATCGTCGATGCCCGATCGGCGTCGTTCATCACCCAGAACATGTTGCCGACGCGCTGCAACCCGATCCGCAGCTGCAGCGACGCCTCGAGCCCGGTGGTGTCGATGCGCGCCAGGATCGCCTCGGCCTCGTCGGGATGGCCCTGCCACATCAGGGCACGAGAGAGCAGTTCGGCCTCGGCCGGACCGCCACCCTCCTCCAGCGCGGCACGTGCGAATCGCTCCCCCATCGGGGTCTGCGCCAGGTTGAGGGCGTCACCCGCGGCCGCCGACAGCAGACCGAGGTCGACCGCGGATGCGTCACTCTCCAAGGCCAATTCGGCCAGCCGGATCCGGTCGGCGGGTGACGACAGCGAACGCCCGCGCAGGGCCTTCACCAGATTGCCGCGGAGGCGCCGCGACGAGGCGAATCCGAGGCGTCGGCGGATGACCTCACCGAACAGCGGGTGGTGGAAGCCGACGTTGAGGTTGCGGCCCTCCCGTTCGATCCGCACCAGTCCGTCGATCTCGGCCTCCTCGACCGCCTCCTCGCCGGCCACCTCGGCGAGGACGTCGAGATCGAGGGGTTCACACAGGCTCAGATATTTCAGCGCGGTCAGCACCGACTCGTGAAGTTGTTCGATGCGTCCCTCGAGCAGCGAGGCGAGTTCGGAGGTGATGGCCGCGCGCCCGCGCAGCTGCCACACCCCGTTGACCTGCCGCAACGTGTTCGCCTGCCGGGCACCGTCGACGAGATGACGCAGGAACAGCGCGTTCCCGCCGGATGCCGCCCACATCCGGTCGGCCGAGTGTTCCTCGAGCTGACCGCCGAGCACCGACTCCACCAGTTCGACGCTCTCCTCCTTGGTGAACGGCGACAAGGTGATCCGCAGCAGGTGGTTGTCCTTCCACAGCGAGGTCACCGCGTCGGGGACGGTCTCGCCGCTGCGGACCGTCGCCACGATGTGCACCGCGCGGTCGATGGCGAGTTGGTGCAGCAGCGTCGCCGACAACTCGTCGAGCAGGTGCGCGTCGTCGACGCCGATGACGGCGTGACCGTCGGCGAGCAACGATTCGCGGGCCGCCGCGAGGTAGGTGACCGGGTCACTGGAGGTGGCCGTCCCGACCAGGTGGGCGAACACGCCCAACGGGATGCTGCGGGCCGATTCGGTTCCGGCGACCCACCGCACGCCGCTGCCGATGCTCGCGGTGACGTGCCGGGCGAGGGTCGTCTTGCCGACGCCGGAGTCCCCGGTCAGGACCACCCCACCGACGGCGGATTCGCCGCGCAGGGCCGCCGAGATGGCGCGATACTCCTTCTCGCGTTGCACCAGGGGCCAATTCGTTGGCATGGTTGCTGATTTTAGTCCCTTTATCAGCAAATACGCAGGTGAATATCAGCCAACGACATACGGTCGGTTGATCACGCGTCCCGTCGGTTGGTCACCACGACGCCGGCGACGTAGATGACGATGGCGACCACCGCGAAGTACACCAGCGACACATACGAGTTCCAATGGAACACGTCGTCGGCCGAACCGCCGGACAGGAATCGCGACCCATTGGCGAACGGCAGGAACGGGCCGACCCAGTCACGCACCCGCGGAACCGATCCGAGGATGGTCTCCAGCACCAGCATCCACACCAGGACGATGGAGATCGCGCCGGCGGTCTGACGGACCAGCGCACCGATTCCCATCGACAGCAGCACGCACAGCGCGGCGAAGATCGGGGTGCCCCAGATCTGCCGGATCACCGCCGAGTTGCCGAAACCGACGACCGAGGTGCCGAGACCGGCCTGCAGGATCAGGATGCACACGACCGCCAGGACCAGCGTCGTGATCACGGTGAGCGCAACGTAGACGACGGCCTTGCCGATCAACACCAGCGGCCGGTTCGGCACCGCGAGGAACGACGCGCGGATCGTGGAGAACCGGTATTCGCTGGTGATGCCGAGGACCGCCATGATCATCAGGACGATTACGGCGAACTGCTGCAACCCGACCAGGAGCACGGTCATCGCGGAGCCGTCGGCGATCTCGGTGCTGCTCGTTCCGGTCTCGTCGGGTGCCCCGGTGAACAGCGCACTGAACAGCGCGGTGATACCGATGCTGAGCAACACCACCAGCCCCATGCACCAGTACGGGGAGCGGATGGAGCCGAGTTTGATCTGTTCGGCGCGCAGGACGTCGATCACTGCGGACCTCCCTGGGACGGGCCCGGGAACGGCCCCGGTGCGGGCGGGGCAGGCGGGAATCCGGGTGGCGGCACCTGACCGGGTGGCACATACCCCGGTGGTGGCGAGCCGTGGCGCGGCGGACCCGAATGCATACCCGGCTCGGCGCCCGGCATCGCCACACCCATCTCGTGGGCGCCGCCACCCGGCGCCGCCCCGGCACCACCCTGATATTCGACGGCGTGCGCGGTCATCGCCATGAACGCCTCCTCCAGCGATGCCTGCGCGCCGACGAGTTCGTGCAGGGTCACCCCGGCCGCGGCGGCGATGTCGCCGATCCGATCGGTGGTCGATCCGTCGTCGACGACGAACACGGTGCGTCCGTGGGCGTCGATCTCCGGGTGCGGCGTCACGCCGGCGGTGACCAGCGCGTGATGGAGTTGATCCGGATAGGGCGAGCGCACCCGCACGATGGTGCGGGCCGCCGCGGTGAACTCGGCGACCGACTTGTCGGCGATCAGCCGGCCCTGTCCGATGACGATGAGGTGATCGGCGGTCAGCGACATCTCGGTCAGCAGGTGACTGGACACCAGGACGGTCCGGCCCTCGGCGGCCAGCGCTTTCATGAAGTTGCGGATCCAGACGATGCCCTCGGGATCGAGGCCGTTGACCGGCTCGTCGAACAGCAGGGTGTGCGGATCGCCGAGGATCGCGCCGGCCAGTCCGAGGCGCTGCGACATGCCCAGGGAGAAACCCCCGGCGCGTTTGCCCGCGACCTGGGTCAGGCCGACGGTCTCGAGGACCTCGTCGACGCGGGCGGCGGCGATGCCGTTGCTGGCGGCCAGCCACCTCAGGTGTGCCCGGGCGCTGCGGTTGGGGTGCACCCACTTCGCGTCGAGCAGGGCACCGACCTGCCGCAGCGGATGATCGAGGTGACGGTATTCCTTGCCGTCGATGGTGGCGCGTCCCGCGCTCGGCCGGTCCAGTCCCAGCATCATCCGCATGGTGGTGGACTTGCCCGCACCGTTGGGTCCGAGGAAGCCGGTGACGATCCCGGATGCCACCTCGAAACTCAGGTTGTCGACGGCACGCACCGGCCCATAGTCTTTGGTGAGGTTCTCCACTCTCAGCACGGACTCGACAGTACACAGCTTCCGGTGTCGGCCGGGCGGTGCGATGTCTCAGGGTGATGTCTCAGGCGTCGCGGTCGGGCGAGGAGGCGTTCGCCCAGCGTCGCCGCGGAATCCGGCCCGCACCGGCGGCCAACCGGCCGGCGGTGACGCCGTGCCGCATCGCCGCGGCCATCCGTTCCGGATCGTCGGCGCGCGTCACCGCCGTCGCGAGAAGTACTGCGTCACAACCGAGTTCCATGGCGAGAGCGGCGTCGCTCGCGGTTCCGATCCCGGCGTCGAGAACGATCGGTACCGTCGCCCGCGAGACGATCATCTCGATGTTGTGCGGGTTGCGGATACCGAGGCCGGTACCGATCGGCGAGCCCAACGGCATCACCGCCGCCACGCCGAGGTCGGCGAGTCGGGCGGCCAGCACCGGATCGTCGTTGGTGTAGGCGAGTACGACGAATCCGTCGTCGACGAGTTGGGTTGCGGCGTCGAGGAGTTCGACGGGATCGGGCAGCAGCGTCCGCTCGTCGGCGACCACCTCGAGTTTCACCCAGGACGTCTCGAGTGCCTCCCGCGCCAGTCGCGCGGTGAGGACCGCCTCGGCCGCGGTGTGAGCGCCCGCGGTGTTGGGCAGGATGTCGATCCCCAATCGCCGCAGCAGTTCCAGCACGCCGGTGGCACTGTCGGCACTGACCCGCCGGATGGCCACGGTCGTGAGTTCGGTGCCCGAGGCGATCAGTGCGCGGGAGAGAACATCGAGGTTTCCCGCACCGCCGGTACCCATGATCAGGCGTGAGGTGAACTGTTTGTCGGCGATGCGCAGCGGATCGCCGATTCCCGGGTCGACCGCGGTGCCGAACGCGGATTCGGCCGGCGCGCTAGCCACCTTGCACCGCCGTCACGATCTCCACCACGGCACCGTCGGAAAGGCCACGGCCCCAGCCACTTCGGGGTATCACCTCGCCGTCGACGGCCACCGCGATCCCTCGATCGGGCAGACCCATCGTCGACACCAGGTGCGCCACCGAACGGTCGTCGGCGAGGTACATGGTGTTCCCGTTGACCCGTATCGTCATACTCGTTCCCCTTTCGTGACGCCCGCCCCGATCCCGGTCTCCCTCGGCGCCTCGCCCAGCAACTCGAGGACCGCGTCGGATGTGTAGGGCGCCAACATGATTCCGTTGCGCCCGTGACCGGTCGCGATCACCGTCCGGTCGTCGGCCCGTTCGATGATCGGGAGGCCGTCGGGCGAACACGGCCGGAATCCCACCCCCACCTCGGTGAGTGAATACTCGCGCAGGCCCGGATAGACCTCGATCGCGTCGGCGAGCAACTCGGCCACGCCACCGGCCCGTGCCGCACCCGAGGCGTTCCGCCAGTCGGACACGTCACCTTCGTATTGTGTTGCGCCGACGACGATTCCGTCGCTTCTCGGCACCAGGTACACCATCCGGCCGTCCACTCGAGCGCGGATGACGTGCCGCGGCGGCGGTACCGTCCAGCGGTCGGCGGTCAGGCGCAGCACCTCCCCGGCGGCCAGGTGCACCGGGGCCGACGGCCACAGGTCCACCATGCCGGCGCCGGCGGTGAGCAGCACCTGATCGGCGTCGACCTCGGCCGGCGAGGTGATCCGGCGGGTGACGATGGTGCCACCCACTGCTTGCAACGCTGCGCGCAGTGCCGCCAGTAACCGCCGATTGTCCACTGCCCCTTCGCCTCGCGCGAGGTATCCACCGCGCAGCCGCGGCCCGACGGCCGGCTCACGACGACGGATCTCCGCGGCGCCGACGGGTGTCAGGTCGTCGTCGCCGCGCGGTCGGGCCGACCACACGAAGTCGGCGAGTTGGCGGAGGTAGGCGACGTCGGCGGCGGTGGTCGCGACGAACAGTGAGTCGCGGGCCGCGATGATCGACGGGTCGCCGAGTCGCTCGACGAGTGCCGGCCAGCGCCGCACCGAGGCTTCCGAGAGCGCCAGCAATGCGTCCTCGCCGGGATGTCCCTCGCCCAGCGAGCCGAGCATCCCGCCAGCCACGTGCGCGGCGCGGTAATGCTCGCCGGCGTCGAAAACCGTGACGCGCCAACCACGATCGGCGGCGGCCAGTGCGCAGGTGAGGCCGATGACGCCGCCACCGACGACGGCCAGCGTCCGCCCGTGCGGCCGTACGGATTCCGGGATCCGCGAATGATGCATCCGTGCTCCTTCCTTCGCCGGCATGATCCGGATCAGGTGTGACGGTCTGCGGGGGCGGCCCGCACTCTCAGCCCGACGTTCCCCGGACTCCCGTGTGGTGGTGCCAAGCCTACCCCCGACCGCACGGCCGCTACTCTCGTCCCCATGTCGACCGAATCTCGGACTCCCGGGACCGGCCGCGCCGAGGGACCATCCCGGCGCGATCGCCTCACCACCACCCGGCTCTACCTGTGCACCGACGCCCGCCGCGAACGCGGAGACCTGCCGGCCTTTGTCGATGCCGCGCTTTCCGGTGGGGTCGACATCGTGCAACTGCGCGACAAGGGTTCGGCCGGTGAACGCGAGTTCGGCGTGCTCGAGGCCCGCGAGGAACTCGCCATTCTCGCCGACCTGCGCAGCATCGTCGACGCACACGGCGCACTGCTGGCGGTCAACGATCGCGCCGACATCGCCGCACTCGCCGGCGCCGACGTTCTGCATCTCGGCCAGGGCGACCTGCCTCCTGCCGACGCCCGGCGCATCGTCGGCGACGACGTTGTGATCGGCGCCTCCACCCATGACCCGGAGCAGGCCGCGGCGGCGATCGCCGACGGCGACGTCGACTACTTCTGCACCGGACCGTGCTGGGCGACGCCCACCAAACCGGGTCGGGTCGCCGCCGGCCTCGACCTGGTGCGGTCGGTGGCCGCGACCGGCACCGCCAAGCCGTGGTTCGCGATCGGCGGCATCGACGCCGACCGCGTGCCCGAGGTCGTCGACGCCGGGGCCGGACGGATCGTCGTGGTCCGGGCGATCACCGCGGCCGCGGACCCCGCTGCGGCGGCGACCGATCTGCGGAGTCGGCTCGGCTGAACTGACGCAGCACCATTCACCCGCAACCGGAGATGCCGGGAAAGCGACCCCGCGGGCGTGATACGGACCTCCCCTGAGCAGAACTCGGGTCGGGCAGGCTTTACCGTGTCATCCCTACCCACGCGGACTGCCCTGAGTCTGCTCCCGAAACGCGCTTGCCCACCGCCACGAGCCGGGTCTATGGTGGGCGGATCATGTCGTGGACACACATCGCGCTCGTAACCCGCCGCAGCGGGGTCTGATCAGACCGACCCCCCGCTGCGGGGTCGGCGTGCGCTGGATGTCATGCGTTGGAAGTCGGTCACCCACTCTTCGACCGAAACGATGATCCACGATGCCTTCTCGTCACCTCTCGCCCGCACCCTTGTCCTCGGGTGAGCGCGACCCTCATCCGTCCACGTTCCCCTGGTCGCGCTGCGGCGGTCCGATCCCTCGCGGCATTCGCGAGGAGGCATCGGGCATGACCTGGCAAGAGTTCACCGAATCCTATGGCGCGACCGGCGCCATCCGCCTCGGGTCCTTCTCGGTGGCACCGGCCCCGGCGGACATGGTCGAATGCCGGGCCACGATGGCCTACGCCGACCGGATCATGTCGCTGTCGGCCACCTCGACCGGCCCGATCGGCGCCATGACGTCGATGCTGCACGAGATGGGTGCGCACGTCTCGATCCTCACGCTGCATCAGCGCCCGACCGACGACGGATTCGCGTCGTTTCTGCTGTGTGAGCGCGACGACCGGCAGTGCTGGGCCTACGGCGACGGCGCCACCGGCGACGAGGCCAACGTCAAGGCCCTGATCGCGGGCGCCAACCGACTTCTCGAGCCGTAGGCGGCGCAAGACCTGGCCCGGCCGGAACCCTCGGGTCAGGTCGGCAGCGCTCAGGTCGGGTCGAGCGCGGCCAGACGTTCCCGCAACTGAGGCCATGCCTCAGCGAACGCGGGATGCAGCGGCAGACTGTCGACATCGGCCTCGTCGACCCACCGCAGTTCCGCGGATTCACCGTTGGCCACGGTCCGGACCGGCGCGTCGACGTCGGCGATCACCGTCGTGTAGGTCCATGCGTCCACCCGGTGCGTCACCAACGCGGCGACCACTTGCAGGTCGTCGGCCTCGATGCCGGCCTCTTCGTGCGCCTCACGCATCGCCGTGTCGATGGCGCTCTCGTGGGAGTCGCGCGCCCCGCCGGGCAGACCCCAGGTGCCGCCCTGATGGGACCAGACCGCCCGATGTTGCAGCAGGATCAGGGTCCGGCCCTCCTCCTCGTGGGGCGCACGGATCAGCAGTCCCGCCGCTCCGTTCACACCCCAATACCGGCTGCCATCGCCACCGATGACCCAGCCATCCCCGTCTCCGCGCACACATGCCTCCTCGACACCCGAGAATCGCCGGCGACAAACTCACCACCGCCATCCGCGGCGGATGCGTCCGCACCGCCACCGTTCCTCCACCGTATGTGAGGCAGCGCACCTCGGCCAGGGGTGGCGCGCGTGTCAGGCCGATGCGGACGAAGTGGAGAAAACGCCCCGGGGAGGTGGGGCATCGGCCCGTCGACATGTCCTAGGGTTGAAACGGACTCCTCCCCCGGAGCGATTCATCCGATACCGAGCGATTCGCCCGATACCGGACACTGCCACGCCGCGGCGAGGCGTCGGTGGGTGCGCCCTGCCGATGCGGCGGAGCGACCAGCACACTGAGCAGTTCGCTGCCCAGGACCGGCGGCCAGAAGAGGTGACGACGTGACCGGCGACGCATCTGGAGTGCGTACCGCGCTCACGCGCGCGGGTCGCACGATTCGACCGCATCCCACCACCCCGCCGATCCGGCAGGTCCTCACCGACCGTCGCGAACTGATGTCGATGGGCCGGGCGCGCGCCCAGTCACCGCTGGTCACAATGCGTCACTACGCACGCACCACGCCCGGCAAACTCATCATGATCGTCGCCGTCGTGGCCATCGGGATCCTCGCCACCGGCTGGTACGGCTCCACCGTGCTCGAGAAGCGCACCGACTCCCTGAAGTCGATGATCGACGTGGACGAACCCCTCGCCGAGGCATCGCAGGTGCTCTACAGCTCGCTGTCGATCGCCGACGCCGCCGCCAATTCCGCGTTCATCTCCGGCGGTCTGGAATCCCCCGAATTGCGGGCACGCTATTCCGACGCACTGGCCACCGCCTCGGCGTCACTGATGCGGGCGGCGGGCACCTCGGGGGCGCCCGGCGAGGTCAACGACGCCACCGACCGCGCGATCAACGCCGACCTGCAGACCCTCGCCACGACGATCCCCGTCTACAGCGGGCTCATCGAGACCGCCCGTATCAACAACCGGCTCGGCAACCCGGTGGGCAGCGCCTATCTCGGTCAGGCGTCGGCCCTCATGCAGGACCAGATCCTGCCGTCGGCTCAACGACTCTACGATCGACGCTCCACCGCGATCGCCGACCCGCAGCAGGCGCTGACGATCCCGCCCTACGGGGTCTACTTCGGGTTGCTCGTGGTGAGCCTGGCCCTCATCGGGACCTCCCGGTTCCTGGTGCGGCGCACACGACGCCGATTCAACATCGGCGTGCTCGCCGCCCTCGTCGCGATCCTCGGGGGGCTGGCGTGGCTGCTCATCTCCGGATTGGCGTCCGTCGCTGCCACCAATTCTGCGAAGGTCGACGGCGCCGATCCCCTCGGGCAGCTCACCGAGGCTCGCATCCTCACCCAGCAGGCACGGTCGGCGGAGACCCTCTCGCTGGTCCGTCGCAGCGATCAGGCCGATCTCGACCAGACCTTCGCGACCGCCACCGACAGCATCAGTGCGACGTTGACGCATCTGGGTGGGCAAACCGCCGACGACGACGGCGCGCTGTCCTCGGCGCAGGTGGAGTCGGTGAAGTCGGCGCTGGCGCAGTGGCGCGAATCCGACGAGCAGGCCCGTGCGGCGATCGAGAAGGGTGACTTCGCGACCGCCCGCACCCTCACGATCGGCAGCGATCCGTCGAGCACCGCGAGCAGCTACGCCGCGGTCGACTCGGCGTTGACCGACGCGATCACCACCACCCGCAACTCGTTCCGCGACGACATCAACACCGCGCAACGGGTCCTCGGCTACACCGGTACCGGGATCATGGTGCTGTCGCTCTTCGCCGCGGCGGCCCTCGTGCTCGGCATCATCCCGCGGATCCGGGAGTATCGATGAACCCCGTACCGATGAACCCCGGACCGATGAACCCCGGACGGCATCCGCTCACCTCGCGGCGCCACGGCGCGGCACGGTGGATCGTGCTCCTCGGCGCGGTCGTCGTACTGTGCAGCGGTTGCGTGACGTTCACCGCGCCGGAGTCGCCGCCGCCGTCGGCCGCGGGTGTCACACCCACCCCGCCCGGGGTGCAGACCGCGACGACCACCGAGCCGGTGCCGAACTCGCAGTCGTGCAATGCGACGGCGAGTCTGCGTCCACCCGAGCAGATGCCCGAACCCAACGAGATGCCGCCGAACAGCACGATGGCCGTGATCGCCGCCCGCGGTCGGCTGGTCGTCGGCACCGACATCGGCTCCAACCCGTTCAGCTTCCGTGATCCGCTCTCCGGTGACATCCAGGGATTCGATGTCGACATCGCCCGCCAGATCTCCGCGGCCATCTTCGGTGATCCCAATCGGATCGAGTACCGGGTGCTCAGCTCGGCCGACCGCACCGAGGCACTGCGTGACGGCTCCGTCGACGTCGTGGTCAAGACCATGTCGATCACCTGCGACCGTCTCCGAGAAGTCAGTTTCTCGGCCCCGTATTATATTGCGTCGCAACGCATTCTGGCACCCAAGAATTCCGGCATCACCGACGTCGACGGCCTCGCCGACAAGCGCGTGTGCGCCGCGCGCGGAACCACCTCGATCGGCCGGATGCAGGCCGACCAACCGCGTGCCAAGATCATCACCACAACCACATGGGCCGACTGCCTGGTGATGTTGCAGCAGGGCCAGGTCGATGCCGTCACCACCGACGACGCCATCCTGGCCGGGCTCGCCGCACAGGATCCGTGGGTGGAGGTCGTCGGACCGGGTCTCGGTGCCGAATACTACGGAGTGGGCATGCCGCAAGGGCACGATGACATGGTGCGGTTCGTCAACGGAGTCCTCGCGGAGAATAAGGCCAACGGTCAGTGGTATGCCACCTACAACCGGTGGCTGAGCAATCTGGGCCCCAGCTACGGCCCGCCACAGGCAACATATCGGGACTGAGGGACGATGACCGGGCACGACGAGCGCACCGACGAGACACCCGCGTGTGTCGACGTCGGGACGCAACGTGCCGCGCTGGAAGACCTCGACGTCGGGACCCAACGCGCGGAGTCCGACGATCTCGACCCGGGAACCCAGCGCGCATCGCTGGAGGACCTGGATCCGGGAACCCAGCGCGCATCGCTCGACGATCTCGATCCGGGAACCCAGCGATCCGATCCCGCCGACCTCGGGACCATGGCCACCCCGATGACCGGATCGACCGATCCGGTGGTGCGGTCCAGACCGCTCATCCCGACCGAGGCACTCACCTCGGTCGGCCAGACCCGTCGTCTCGTCCCAAAGCGCCGCCCGCAGGTGCACGATCGGCGACTCGGCAGCGGTCTGGTCGAACTCCCGAAGATCACCGACATCGAGCCCGCCGACGCCGTCCTGGACTATCCGGTCATCGCCGAGGCCAAGCGCACCTGCTGGCGCTGCGGCCGACCGGTGGGACGTGACTCTGGTTCGGCTGCAGGCGAACTCACCGGAACCTGCCCGCACTGCGGCGCGCGATACTCCTTCGTTCCCGGACTCGAACCGGGCACCGTCGTCGCCGGACAGTACGAGATCGCCGGCGCCATCGCCCACGGTGGCCTCGGCTGGATCTACCTCGCCATCGACCGCAACGTCTCCGACCGCCCCGTCGTCCTCAAGGGTCTGCTGAATTCGTCCGACTCCGAGGCGCAGCAGGTGGCACTGGCCGAGCGGCAGTTCCTGGCGTCGGTCAATCATCCCGGCATCGTCAAGATCTACAACTTCGTCGAGCACGTCACCGACGACGATCAACGCTTCGGCTACATCGTCATGGAGTACATCGGCGGCCAGACACTCAAGCAGATCACCTCCGGCGGTGCGGATTCCGACTCCGCGCAGGCAACGATGCCCATCGAACAGGCGATGGCCTACATTCTCGAGGTGCTGCCGGCCATCGGATATCTGCACTCGGTGGGACTGGTGTACAACGACGTCAAACCCGAGAACATCATGATCTCCAGCGACGAGGTCAAACTCATCGATCTCGGCGCGGTGTCGGCGATCAACGGGTACGGACACCTGTACGGCACACCGGGATTCCAGGCGCCGGAGATCGTACAGACCGGACCGCAAGTGGTCACCGACATCTACAGCATCGGACGGACCCTGGCGGTCCTGACCGTCGACATGCCCATGGAGAAGGGACGCTATCTCGACGGGCTGCCCGACGCCGAGTCGACACCGGTGTTCGCCGACAACCCGTCGTTCCACATGCTCCTGCGGCGGGCGACCGCGGCCGACCCAGATGACCGCTTCGCCTCCGCCGAGGAGATGACCACGCAGCTGCTGAATGTGTTGCGCGAGACCGTCGCCGTGCACACCGGGGTGCCGCGACCGTCGCTGTCGACGGTGTTCACCCCGCAACGCTCCACCTTCGGGACCGATCTGATGCTCGCTCCCGTCGACGGCTTCTTCGATCCCGATCTCGCCGCCTTCTACGATCCGGTCGACATCGCCCGCGCGCTGCCGGTGCCGCTGGTCAATCCGACCGATCCCGCTGCCGGACTGCTCAATTCGGCGGCGCTGTCGGATCCGCGCCAGACCCTCGACTCGATCGGCGCGGCCCGGGCCGAAGGTTTCGCATCACTGCTGGGCCGCCCGGCCACCAGCGCCCACCCGTCGCTGGAGATCGACCTCGCCGAGGCCCGAGCACACCTCGAACTCGACGACGTCGACACCGCACTGGCCGTGTTGCGGGATGTCTCTGCCCAGCACGGGGATTCGTGGCGGGTGCAGTGGTACATGGGTATCTGCGCCCTGATGAACGACGAACCGGAGTTGGCCCACGCCCGCTTCACCGACGTCCTGGCCGCGATGCCCGGTGAGGTGGCACCCAAGTTGGCGACCGCCGGCACCTCCGAACTCATCGGACGATGGCTCACCGACGAGAAACAGCCGACCGACGATGCCGACGGCGCTCCCGATGCGCGCATCGAGGAGATGTACGCGATCGCCGCACACCATTATCACGACCTGTGGCTGACCGACCACAGCATCGTCACCGCCGCCTTCGGGCTGGCGCGCCTCGCCGTGGCCCGCGGCGACTTCGACGCCGCGATCGAACCGCTCGACGAGGTCCCCCCGACGAGCCGTCACTACAACACCGCCCGGGCCACCGCCGTGCTCGCTCTGGTCCACGGACGCGATCCGCAGTTGGTGGAGAAACGTCAGATCATCGAGGCGGCACAGCGTCTGGAGGCGATGCCGGATTCCGAGCCCCGCAAGGCGCGTCTCCAACTCATCGTGCTCGGCACCACGATGGGGTGGATCATGGCCCATCCCGAGGAGGCCGGCACCCCGGCCACCGTGCTCGGCGTGCCGTTCACCGAACGTGGACTCCGCGCCGGAACCGAACGCGCACTGCGCTCACTGGCCCGTCAGATGCGCAGCAACCGCGATCATCGTTTCCTGCTCGTCGACCTCGCGAACTACGTGCGGCCCGACAGTCTGTTCTGACGTCGTCCCGTCGAGTGGGCGCCCTTCTCCGTCGAGTGGGCGCCCTTCTCCGTCGAGTGGGCGCCATATCCCGTCGAGTGGGCGCCTCGCGTTCTACCGCCGCACCGACGACCCGGCACGCGCCGAGATCGTGTGATCGCCCGACAGGAATTGCGACATCATCCGGCGGTAGGTGGCGGTGTAGGTCGGCCACATCACCGAGTTCCGGCCGGTCGAGTCGAAATACCAACTGCCACAGCCACCGGAGTTCCAGACGGTCGACGCGAGCCGGGCATCGATGTCGGCCACGTACCGATCGTGGGCGGCCTGCGTCACCTCGACGGTGCCCCCGCCGTGCGCGGCGAGATAGGTCAGCACCTGGCCGATGTAGTAGGCCTGCGCCTCGAGCATCAGCACGATCGACGAGTGGCCGAGGTTCGTGTTCGGGCCGTACATCAAGAACAGGTTGGGGAAGTCCGGGATCTCGACACCGCGGTAGGCGCTCGGCGATGCGTGCCAGACCTCGTCAAGTCGCCGTCCGTCGCGGCCGGTGATGACCGACGCCAGCGGTGGGGCGGTGGGCGTGAACCCGGTGGCGAAAACGACGGTGTCGACCTCGAATTCGGCGCCGTCGGCGCTCACCGCACCGGTCGGGGTCAGACGCGCCAGGGCACCGGTGACGGTGGTGTGCGGATGGACGAGCGCCGGGTACCACTTGTTGGAGATCAGGATTCGTTTGCATCCGATGCTGAAATCCGGGGTGAGGCGCCGACGCAGGCCCTCGTCGGCGATCTGATGATGCAGATGCCGCAGTGAGATGGCGCGGAAGATATTGAGGAGTTTGCGGTGGTGCGCCATCGCCATCACATGGAACTCGTGAGTGAGCCAGGTGAATCGCCGCGCAGCCCGATGCAGCTTCGGGAAGCGTTTGTAGGCAGCCTGTTCCACCGGCCCGATGGTGCGATCCAGGCGCGGGATCACCCACGACGGGGTGCGCTGGAAGACCACCAGTTGGTCGACGTCGTCCACGATCTCGGGCACGACCTGGATGGCCGACGCACCGCTCCCCACCACCGCGACCCGACGACCGACGAGGCTGTGCCCATGGTCCCACCGTGCGGTGTGAAAGACGTTGCCGGAGAAGTCCTCCAGGCCGTCGACCGCCGGAATGGTCGGGGCCGACAACGCCCCGGGCGCCGCTATCAGGTAGGTGGCCAGTATGGTGCCACTCGAGGTGTCCACCCGCCAACGACCCTGATCGGCATCCCACTCCGCCGCGAGAACTTCACAGTCATAACGGATCTGATCGTCGAAGTCCCGCGCGACACCCTCGAGGTAGTTCTTGATCTCCCAACCACGGCCGTAGGTGTGCGACCAGTCGGGCTTGTGGGCGAACGAGAGTGAGTACAGGGATGTGGGCACGTCGCAGGCTGCGCCGGGATAACTGTTGTCACGCCAGACGCCACCGGGGCCGTCGGCACGTTCGACGGCGACCACCGTGAGATGCGGGTGGTCGGTGCGCAGTCGGTGCAGCGCGGCCAGTCCGCCGAATCCGGTGCCGACGATGAGGACGTCGACGCACTCGTTGCCGCCGCTCGGCTCTGAGCCGCCCCTGGCGGGCGGTTGCATGCCGGGTCGATCGGTGGGAGTGAGAGTCATTGTCGGAGCGCCTCGGTGAAGGTGGTGAAGATGCGACGGGCGACGTCGCGGTCGGTGGAGGGGTCGCGCAGCAAGCGCGAAATGGCCAGTCCACGAGCGAGTTCGGCGGCCACCTCGATCTGTTCCGCGGAGTAGCGGTGCCCGAACAGTTCGAGACCGGTGGTCAGCAACTCCTCGGCGATGCGCCGCTCCACCGGGATCAGTGCTTCCCGCAGTGCGGGATCGGTCCGCGAGGCGACCCAGAGTTCCAGCGCCGCGTAGAACAGCGGACCGTCGAACACGTCGAGCAGCAGGTCCAGGTCCGGTTCGGCCGCGCCGGCACGTTCGATGATCTCGGCCTTGCGCCGGTCGACGAGGTAACCGATCGCGGCCACCACCAGCGATTCCCGTGTCGGGAACTGATGAAGCAGCGCACCGCGTGACACCCCGGCCCGCCGATTGACCTCCTGGGTGGTGGTGGCACCGTACCCACGCTCGATCAGCAACTCGACGGTGGCGTCGAGCACCTTGTCGCGCGTCGCCGCCGAGCGTTGCGCCTGAGTGCGCGGGGCGGGCGCCGTCGGGACGGGAGTGGTCGTCGTTTCGGACACTCCGTGATCGTATCCGCCTACTTACAATCAGTCCAGACTGTTTTGTGCGCGGTTCTCGCCGGCCGACACCGCGACCCCGTTGACGGCGCTCACCTCACCGTTGACTGCGCTCTGGGGTCGTTCCAGCGCAACCTACGGAGGCCTCGACACCTCCCTCGGCCAGCGCCTCGTCGGGCGCGACCGACGGGTGGGCGAGCGCCGTCAGTGGGTCGGCGAACCCCGTGAGTGAGTGTGTGAGCGCCGTCAACGCGCGGGTGAGCGCTGTCAACGTAGAGGCGAGCGCCGTCAGTGCGGCACGCGCACTACTCCTCGACGACTTCCGCCGACTGCCGTGCGATGGCGAGTTCCTCGTTGGTGGGGATCACCAGGACGGTGACCGGGCTGTCGTCGGTGGAGATGCGTCGTGGTTGCCTGCTGCGCACCGCGTTACGTTCCGGGTCGACGACGATGCCGTAGTTCTCCAGCCCGGCGAGGGCGTCGGCCCGGACCGACGCCGCGTTCTCGCCGACGCCCGCGGTGAAGGTGATGGCGTCCACCCGTCCCAGGTCGATCATGTAGGCCCCGATGTAGCGGCGCAACCGGTGGATGTAGACGTCGTAGGCCAGCTTAGCGGCCGGGTCGCCGTCGGCGATTCGCTGTGTGACGGAACGGAAGTCGTTGTCTCCGCAGAGCCCCTTGAGGCCCGAGTTCTTGTTCAGCAGGGTGTTGATTTGATCGGCATTCAGTTTGACGACGCGGTGCAGATGCAGCACGACGCCCGGGTCGATGTCACCGCTGCGGGTACCCATCACCAGCCCCTCCAGCGGCGTCATACCCATGCTGGTATCGATGGGGTCGCCTCCCCGGATCGCCGAGGCGGACGCACCGTTACCCAGATGCAGCACAATCTGATTGACGTCGGACGGTTCCTTGCCCAGCAGGTCCGGCACCTGCTCGGAGACGAACTGATGGCTGGTCCCGTGGAAACCGTAGCGGCGAATGGCATGCAGTTTCGCGACGCCGCGATCGATGGCATAGGTGGCGGCCGCCTCGGGCAGCGCGTGAAAGAAGGCCGTGTCGAAGACGGCCACCGAGGGCACGTCGGGAAGCTTGTCCCGGGCCGCTTGGATACCGATGAGATTGGCCGGGTTATGCAGCGGCGCAAGCGAAGAGATGCGTTCGATCTCACTGATGACGTAGTCATCGATCAGCGTCGGCTCGAAGAACGTCCGCCCGCCGTGCACCACTCGGTGCCCCACCGCCGACAGCCCCGCGTTCGCGAGGTCGATACCACCTTCGGCGAACAAGGCCATCACCCGGGCGATGGCCGCGGCATGGTCGAGGAGTTCGAGTTTCTCGGTGATCTCCTCACCGGCCTGGACGTGGGTGATCGTTCCCTCGTCCTCACCGATGCGTTCGGCGATCCCCTCCGCGATGACCACCTCGCTACCCGGATGCACGAGTTGATATTTCAGCGATGACGATCCGGCGTTGAGAACCAGCACCGACCCGGCGATCTGGTCGGTCATCGGGTGACTTCCTCGGCGGCCATGTTCTGCGCCTGGATCGCGGTGATGGCGACGGTGTTGACGATGTCGTCGACCAGCGCACCACGCGACAGGTCGTTGATCGGCCGTCGAATACCTTGCAGCACCGGCCCGATGGCGATGGCGCCGGCGCTGCGCTGCACGGCCTTGTAGGTGTTGTTGCCGGTGTTGAGATCCGGGAAGATCAGCACCGTGGCGCGCCCGGCGACCGGCGAGTCGGGCATCTTCGTCTTTGCGACGGACGGTTCGACCGCCGCGTCGTACTGAATCGGGCCTTCCACCAACAGATGTGGGGCGCGCTCCCGGACGAGTTCGGTGGCCACGCGCACCTTGTCGACGTCGGCACCGGTTCCCGAACTCCCCGTCGAGTACGACAGCATCGCCACCCGAGGCTCGATCCCGAAGCCCGATGCCGTGGTCGCAGAGGAGATGGCGATGTCGGCGAGTTGCTCGGCGGTGGGATCGGGCACGATGGCACAGTCGCCGTAGGCCAGCACCTTGTCGGCCAGGCACATGAAGAACACACTCGAGACGGTGGAGACGCCGGGTGCGGTCTTGATGACCTCGAAGGCCGGGCGGATGGTGTGTGCGGTGGTGTGCGCCGCGCCACTGACCATGCCGTCGGCGCGACCGGTGTAGACGAGCATCGTGCCGAAATACGAGACGTCGCGCATCCGCTCCTGCGCCTGCTCGAAATCCATCCCCTTGTGCTTGCGGAGTTCGGCGTAGATCGTCGCGAATTCGTCGGTGAGTGGCGAGGTTCCGGGATCGATGATCTCGACGCCGGTGATGTCGATACCGAGATCCTGCGCTCGCCGGCCGACCGCGTCGGGATCGCCGAGGATGATCAGCGAGACCACATCGCGACGCAGCAGACGTCCGGCGGCGCGCAGGATGCGATCGTCTCCACCCTCGGGGAGCACGATGCATTTCCTGTCGGCGCGGGCACGGGCGATCAGCCCGTACTCGAACATCTGCGGCGTGGTCACCTGACTGGTCGGCACCTTGAGGACGCTCATCATCTCGTCGGCGTCGACGTGGCGCTCCATCAGTTCCAGTGCGGCCTCGATCTTGCGGACCGATCCGACCGCCACCCGCCCGCGGGTCTTGGCCGCGGTGCGCGCGGTTTCGTAGGTCCCCTGTTCGCAGGCCAGGATCGGCAACGTCGACTTCAGGCCGCTGACGAGTGCGTCGATCATCGGATGGGGATGCAGCCCACCGTTGAGTATGATGCCGGTCAGCCGCGGAAAACCTTGTGCGGCATTGGCGGTCACCAGCGCGAGCAGGACGTCGGACCGGTCGGCCGGGGCGATCACGACCATGCCGTCGCTGAGGCGTTCGAGGATGTGCTCGACGGTCATGCCGCCGACCATCACGTTCAGCGCCTCCCGGTCGAGCAGTTCGGGGTCCCCACTGAACAGCGAGGCACCGAGCGCCTCCTGGAGTTCGGCCATGGTGGGCGCGAACAGCACCGGGTCCTCGGGCAGGCACCAGGCCGGCACCGGTACCCTCTCAAGTTCGGCACGAATCCGTGACATCTGTTGCGGATCACAGCGATTGGCGACGATCGCCGCGGTGGTGGCGTGGATGGCCGCGATCTCGGCGAGCAGATGTTCGGCGAGATCGCGCACCTCGCCGGCAGTATGACCGGATGCGTTGAGCGCCAGGATGATCGGTGCCGAGAGGTTGGCCGCGACGCGGGCGTTGAAGGCCAGCTCGGACGGATTGCCCACGTCGGTGTAGTCCGAACCGAGGATGACCACGGCGTCACATCGCGATTCCACGACGTGGAAACGGGCGACGATCTCGGCGATCGCCCCCTCGGGCGCGGCGTGCACCTGGTCGTAGGTGACGCCGATGCAGTCGTCGTAGTCGACGTCGGCCGAGGCGTGCTCGATGAGCATCTCCAGCAGGAAGTCGCGTTCGGAGGCGACGGCCCGCGAGATTGGCCGGAATACGCCGACCCGACCACCTGTCGCCGACAGCAACGCGAGCACACCCAGCGCGATCGTTGACTTTCCGGTACCCCCCTCGGCCGAGGCGATGTAGATACTCGTCGACGGGGCGTTCGCGCTGTCCTCGCTGGCTGCGGTCATGGTGTCTTAGCCTAGCGATACCCGCCCGGCCAGGCGCCCTATTGACCGGTCGGTTCGGTATCCTCCGGCTGCGCGGCGTCCGCGACGATCGCGCGCACCACCAGGTCGGCCACCTCCTCATCGGACAAAGCGCTCTGCGGGACGAGCATGACCGAGTAGATCACCCGCACCAGGAATTCAGCGGCTCCTCGCGGATCGGGCACCAGATGTTCACCGATCTCCGGTTCGAGGTCCTGTAGTGCTTCGTCGACGATCCGCTCCACCAGCGACGGCCCGGCGGCGGCGTCGGTGCTGATGATCGCCCGGACGATCTCCTCGGGTTCCTTGCGCAGCACGTACTGCAGGGCCTCGTGCTCCCGGATGTAGGGCAGCACGTTGCGGATCTGGGCGCGGACCTTGCCGGCCGCGTCCGGTTCGCTCGCCGCCCAGTCACGCAGCAGCACCCGCAACTGCGCGACCTCACGCTCGACGATGGCCGCAACCAGCGCATCGCGCCCACCGAACATGCGATACGCGGTGGCCCGTGCGACACCCGCGTGGCGAGCCACCGACGTCAGGCTCAGCGCCTTGGCCCCGAAGCGGGACACCAGGCTGACCCCGACGTCCACCATCCGATCGCGTTCCATGAGAAAACGTTAGCGAACGGGTCGCAATCGGGGTGATGCGCCGCGCACGACGTCACAGTCATGTCACTGTTGTACGCATAGGTGTCGATCATAGTAGTCTCGCCGCATGCCCCCCGACGGACCCGCCGCGCCGACCGCGCTGACCACCGCCATCGCCGACGCGGTCCGCAGCGCCCGCCTCGAACGCGACATGACCGTCGCCACCCTGGCCACCGAGTCGGCCGTCTCGCGCGCGATGATCACCAAGATCGAACGCGGAGACGCCCAGCCGACGGCCGCGCTGCTCGCGAAACTCGCCAACGCCCTGGGCCTGACACTCTCGGAGCTGATCGCCCGCGCCGAGAATTCCGAGGCGCGGCTGGCCCGTCGGGACGAACAACCCACCTGGACCGACCCCGACACCGGATACCGCCGACGAGCCATATCCCCCTCCGCCGCACACGATCTCGAACTCGTCGAGGTCGATCTCCCACCCGGCTCACAGGTCTCCTACCCCGCAGAGTCGTATCGCTTCATCGATCAGCAGATCTGGGTCCTGGCCGGCACGCTCAGATTCGACGAGGGATCAGCGACCCACGAACTCCACACCGGCGACTGCCTGTCACTCGGCGCGCCGTCCCCATGCCGATTCCACAATCCGTCCACCACCGAAGCGTGTCGTTATCTTGTTGTGCTCCACAAAGTTTCCCGACCGCGCTGACACCGGATCTACCTTGAGAGGCCCCACCATGGACATCCGCGACGCCACCGACCTCGACGCCGAGGGCATCACCGTCATCTACAACGACGCCGTCGCACACACCACGGCAATCTGGAACGAGCGCCTCGTCGACGCCGACAACCGCCGCGCATGGATCGCCGACCGTCGGGCCGCCGGATTCCCCGTTCTCGTTGCCGTGGAACCGGACCCGGCCAATCCCGACGCGGAGCGGGTCCTCGGCTACGCCACCTACGGCCCGTTTCGCCCCCACGACGGCTTCCGCCGCACCGTCGAGCACTCAGTGTATGTCCGTGGGGATCAACGGGGTCGCGGCCTGGGCACCGATCTGATGGCGGCCCTGCTCGATCGGGCGCGCAACTCCGGCGTGCACGTCGTCGTCGCCGGGATCGATGCCGCCAACACCGGGTCGATCCGGTTGCATGAGCGACTCGGCTTCACCCGCGTGGGGACGCTGCGCGAGGTCGGTACGAAGTTCGGATCATGGCTGGATCTCGCTTTCCTGCAACTGATTCTCGACGACGGGACGCCCGCCGACCGGTGAGGCGGATCGGCGGGTTCGCCGACGGCCACCGCCAGAGCGGCAGAGCCTTGCCAAGCCCGTGACACCCAATTCGTGAGCGACACGGTCGCGGTCGCTCATGGTCATGTCTTTTGTAGAACTATGCGGGAAGGTTGATAGAAGTCCGGCCCGCCCTCGCCAAAGCGAGGCGGGCCGAAACGATTACCGCAAGTCGGCCCACAGTTCCGTCAACTGTCACAACTCGGTGCGCGTACGGCCTGACCACCATCGACCGGCTGCTCCACACTTACCCGACGCCACCGCAGCGGCACCCGCAGCAGCCCGCGTGTCAGCGCGACGCCCACCAGGCACAGCACACCGCCGACGATCCGAAGGGGTGTCGGCACCTCGGCGAGCAGCAGCCAGGACAACACGATGACCAGGGCCGGCACCACCAGCGTGGTGGCCGCCATCGCACCCGCCGACGTGCGGGCCAGTGCATAGGCCCACGTGCTGAAGGCTATGGCGGTCGGGCCGATACCGAGGAAGACCATCCAGCCGATGTCGGCGGCCGAGGCCGAGGCCACCTCGCCGATCGCGGCGGGAACAAACGGCAGGGTGACGACGAGACCCGCGATCGCACCCCAGAAAGTCGCGGTCAACGCGTCGACGGTGCCCAGCGCCACCTTCTGCACCAGCACGCCGGTCGCGTAGAGCACGGCGGCGAGCAGCCCCAGTCCGACGCCCAGCCAGTCCGCGTGCGTGTCACCGCCACCCACCGTGATGAGGACGACGCCGCCGAATGCGACGGCGATCCCGACCACCAGCCGCATCGAGAATCCTTCACCCAGAAAGAGTCCGGCGAAGACGGCGACCAGGATGGGCGCAAAATTCACCAGCAATGCCGCGGTTCCGGCGTCGATGTGCTGTTCGGCCCAGTTCAGCACCACGCTGTAGGCCCCGAACCACGCTGCGCCGTAGGCGATCACCAGTGCCAGGTATCGGCCGCGCGGTGGCACGAACGGGTTCGACGCCGCGCCACTCGATCCTCGTGCCACGACGGCGGCGAGCACCACCAGCGCGACGACCGCGATGGCGAGTCGCCCGAAGGCGAGCACCCCCGGCGAGAACGCCTCTCCGGCCGAACGGATCGCGATGAACGACAGGGACCACAGCGCGACGGTGGTGGCCGCGGCGAGGGCCGGAAGATTCACCGCACGTGGCGTCAGAGAATCACTCCGCGACAGTCAGTTTCCGCAGGCGCGGGGCCAGATCGGACTCGAAGTTGTCGAGGAAACGACGCTGATCATGTCCCGGCGCGTGGAAGACGAGGTGATTCAGGCCGGCGTCGGTGTAGAACTTCACCTTCTCGACGGCCTCGTCGGGGTCGGAGGCGACGATCCAGCGCTTGGCGACCTGCTCGATCGGCAACTCGTCGGCCAGGCGTTCCATCTCCGTCGACGAGTTGACGCTGTGCTTCTGCTCCGCGGTCAGTGACAGGGGCGCCCAGAACCGACAGTTCTCCAGTGCCAGTTGCGGATCCGGATCGTAGGAGATCTTGATCTCGATCATCCGGTCGATTGTGTCGAAGTCACGCTCGGCCTTCTCCGCACCCTCCTTGACCGCCGGGATCAGCTTCTCGGTGTAGAGTTCGGCCCCCTTGCCGGAGGTGCAGATGAAACCGTCGCCGGCCCGGCCGGCATACCGTGCGACGACCGGTCCACCCGCGGCCACGTACACCGGAATCGGTTGCTCCGGAACGTCATACATGTAGGCGCCCTGGGTGTGGTAGTACTCGCCATCGAAGTCGACCTCGTCACCGGTCCACAGTTCGCGCATCAGCCGGATGGCCTCGCGCAGCCGGGCGAAGCGTTCCTTGAACTCCGGCCATTCCCCCTGGAATCCGGTGGCGTATTCGTTGAGGGCCTCGCCGGTGCCGACGCCGAGCATGATCCGGCCCGGATACAGGCAGCCCATGGACGCGAAGGCCTGCGCGATGACGGCCGGGTTGTAGCGGAAGGTCGGCGTCATCACCGAGGTGCCGATCTGCACCCGCTTGGTGCGTTCGCCCACCGCGGCCATCCACGCCAGCGAGAACGGGGCGTGCCCGCCGTTGTGGCGCCAGGGCTGGAAATGATCGCTCACGGCGACCGAATCCATGCCGTGCTCCTCGGCCGCGACCGCGATCTCCACCAGCTCGCGGGGATCGAACTGCTCGGCCGACGCCTTGAATCCGAGTTTCAACTGCTGTGCCATGGCGCCGCCTCACTTCGCGGAACGGCCCGGTCTCGAGTGCCGGTGCGCTCCGATCACTGTCGTCTGATCGACATCCAACGTACTCATCGGGTGACGAGACGCACAGACTCGACCCCTTACACCCACCTCCCGGCGAGCTGGACCTCAAGTTCACTTGAAGTTCTATCCTCGTCGTCATGAGCATGGAATCCGTCGCCTGGGACATGATGTACCGGACCGGCACCGCACCGACCGGGTCGAACGGAGGCGCCGACCGCCGCACCACCCTGCGACGGGTGAGCGGCTTCGCGCGTCCGCACCTGCGCCGCATCGTCGCCTTCCTCGTGTTGTCGGTGTTCACCGCGGTTCTCACCGTCGTCACCCCGCTGCTGGCGGGCCACGTCGTCAACCTGATCACCGCCGGTGACGCCGGGGCCGGTCCGGCCATCGTCGGCGTCGCGGTGCTCATCGCGGTGATCGCGGTGGCCGAGGCGCTGGCGTCGGTCATCACCCGCTGGCTGTCGGCGACCATCGGCGAGGGCCTCATCCTGGACCTGCGTCGCGCGGTCTTCGACCACGTCCAACAGATGCCGGTGGCCTTCTTCACCCGCACCCGCACCGGCGCTTTGGTGAGCCGCCTCAACAATGACGTCATCGGCGCCCAACGCGCGTTCAGCGACACCCTGTCCGGGGTCGTCTCCAACGCCGTCACGCTGGCGCTCACCCTGGGCGTGATGTTCGCGATCAGCTGGCCGATCACCCTGCTGGCGCTGATCCTGTTGCCGGTCTTCGTCATTCCCGCGCGACGACTCGGCCGGCGGATGTCGGCGCTGTCCCGGGAGGCCGCCGAACACAATGCCGGCATGTCGACGCAGATGACCGAACGGTTCTCCGCCCCCGGCGCCACCCTGGTCAAACTGTTCGGACGACCGGAGACCGAATCGGCGGCCTTCGCCGACCGCGCGGATCGAGTGCGTGACATCGGAGTTCGACGCGCCATGCTGCAGTCGGTGTTCATGACGGCACTGACCCTGGTGTCCGCCTTGGCCCTCGCCCTGGTCTATGGCCTCGGCGGATGGCTCGCCGTGCACGAGCACCTGTCCGCAGGTGCGGTGGTGTCGCTGGCGCTGCTGCTCACCCGGATGTATGCACCGCTGACCGCCCTGGCGAACGCCCGCGTCGAGATCTCCTCTGCGGTGGTCAGTTTCGAGCGGGTCTTCGAGGTCCTCGATCTGGCGCCCCTCATCGCCGACAAGCCCGGCGCCATCGCCGTGCCGCACACCGATGAGACCCGTGGCGTCACGGTCCGTTTCGACGACGTCTCCTTCGCCTACCCGTCCGCGGACAAGATCTCCCTCGCCTCGCTGGAAGAGGTTGCGCAACTGGACAATCGGGGCGGCAGCACCGTGCTGCATCACATCGACCTCGACGTCCCGGCCGGATCGATGCTCGCCCTCGTCGGCAGTTCCGGCGCCGGGAAGTCGACGATCGCCTCGCTGGCCACCCGACTCTACGACGTCGACGAGGGATCGGTGCGGCTCAACGGCATCGACGTCCGCGACCTGACGTCGGCGTCGGTGCACGCCACCGTCGGCCTGGTCACCCAGGACGGTCACCTCTTCCACGACACCGTCCGCGCCAATCTGGGTCTGGCACGCCCGGACGCGTCCGACGACGACATCTGGGCAGCGTTGCGCCGCGCCCGACTCGACGATCTCGTCGCGACACTGCCCGACGGCCTCGACACCGTCGTCGGCGAACGCGGATATCGGCTCTCCGGCGGTGAACGCCAGCGGCTGACCATCGCGCGACTGCTCCTCGCGAGGCCGTCGGTGGTGATCCTCGACGAGGCGACCGCCCACCTGGACTCGACGTCGGAGGCCGCGGTGTCGGCGGCGCTCGGCGAGGCCCTGGAAGGCCGGACGTCGATCGTCATCGCCCACCGGCTGTCGACCATTCGCGCCGCCGACCAGATCGCGGTGCTCGAAGACGGCCGCGTCGTCGAACGCGGAACCCACGCGACGCTGCTCGCGAAGGGCGGGCGCTACGCCGAGCTGTACCGCACCCAGTTCGCCGGGGAGGAGCAGACCCGCGAGTGCTGCCCGGCAGTCGGGGCGTGAGCGCACACTCGACGGGAAAGGGCACCCACTCGACGCAAAACGACGCACACTCGACGGGAAAGGGCGCCCACTCGACGGGGCGGGATCGTCAGTCCTCGGGGTCGTCGTCGTGATCGCCGGGCGGCGGCGTGAGCTTGGCCTTCCGGTAGGTCATGAAGACCATCATGATGTTGACCAGGATGAGGATGATGCCGAGGGCGACCCACACCCAACGGCCGTCGCGCCACCAGGTGTAGGTCAGGAAGCCGACGCAGACCATCAGGATGATGGCGCCGACGGTGACCATGCCACGCGAAAAGCCCTGCGCGGCGCTCTGGAACTGATGATTGGTCACCGGACGTGCACTCCTCGTACTACTGGGGTCAGTTCTGCACGACGATCGCCACCGCGGTCGCCACTGCCACCACCACTATGGCAGCGACGACGATGATCACCTGGCTCGACCCCGGCATCGGCTCACCACGACGCAACGCCCGGTCGGTGCGCCGCCACCGCCAGGCGCCCAGCAGCACGATCGCACAGCCGAGCGCGACCATCACCAGGCCGAGAACCGTCTCCACGATCGCATCGGTGACGTCGGGGGCCACGTAGACGATGGCCACGCCGCCGGCGATGGAGCCGAGCGCGGTACGCACCCACGCCAGCAGGGTGCGTTCGGCGGCGAGGGTGAATCGGGCGTCGGGAGCACCCGGCGGCCTCAGATCCTCGGCGGGCACCACCCGATCGTCGTCATCCGGCCCATTGGTTCTCTCGGTCGTCAGTGTCCTTGGCCTCTCGAATCGCATGACCGGCAAAGGCGGCCGTGGCCTCGATCGCCTCCAGTGTCTCCTGGTGACGGAAACCGAAGACCGGGAACGCGTGAATTTGCCACGAATAACTATGGGCCACTGCGTCGATTCCGGCAGCGTCGAGGTTCTCGATGAGGTGGATGACGTCGGGTTCGAGGAGTTCGTTCTCGGCGGTGACCATGATGGTCGGCGGGAAGTCCTCCGGGTCGAGATCGGCGATGCGGCGCGCCCCGGCGAAGGGCCGCGGACCACGCAGGAACGCCGGGGCCAGTTTGCGCAGCTGGGACAGCGGGATGTAGGCGTCGGCGCGGCTGCTGCGGTCGGGATGGTCGGCGAGGTCGATGTCGAGCAACGGGGAGAACCCGATCAGCGCGGTCGGCGCGGGCAGGTCCTGCTCGGCTGCCCCTTCGACGACCTTGGCCGCCAGGAAGCCACCCGCGGAATCCCCGGCCACCACGACGCGTCGAAACCCGCGTTCGGTGAGCAACTCGCGGTACGCCGACATCGTGTCGGCCACCGAGGTGCCGACGCCCGCGGCCGGCAGTTGCCGGTAGACGAGGGAGAACACCGGCAGTTCGGTGGCCTTGGACAGGCACGCGGCGATGGAACGGTGGGTGCCGACGCCTCCGACGACGAACGCCCCGCCATGCAGGTAGAGGACGGCGGTGTCGGAGTCGCGCCGCGACGGCCCGGTCGGCACGATCAGTTCGGCCGGACGTCCGCCGAGTTCGAGTTGCTCACGGACGACGCCGCGCGGGGTGGGGCCGGCGGCGAAGGTCCGGTCGATGAGGAACAGACCGGCCATTCCGGCCCGGCCCAGGGGCCAGAGCGACATCAGCGGTTTGAGTGCGATGCGGCTGCCCAGCCAGATCGGATACGACAGCAGGCTCGCCTTGCGATGATGCACGATCGGCATCGGACTCCTCCGGGGTTCGGTGTCAGGGGGCCGGTGTCAGGAGGCCGCGGTGTGACGCCTTCGGCCTTGGTACCGGCACGTCGTCGGACCACCCGAGTGGACTGATCGGGAGTGTGTAAGTGAACCTACACCGATCTCCGGCGCTCACGGGGCGGTTACGGCGGGTTTCGCAACCGAACTCACCGGAGCCCGGCACCGAGACGAATGACACCCAGCGTTCACCCACGTCCGGGTCAACACGTGTCCCGGGCGCGATATATTTCTTGCTTCCATGTCTAAAAACGGTGGTGAGAGTGGACATACCCGGCCAATATCTGCTGTCGTCACAGGCGAGCGCACCGCGCACGCTCTGCGACATCCTCGACGAGACCGCCGCACGGTATCCCGACGCACCCGCCATCGACGACGGCGACGTCATCGTCAGCTACTCGCAACTCCTCGCGGTGATCCGTCGCGGTGCCGACCGGCTCGCCGCGGCCGGGGTGCGACGCGGCGGTCGCGTCGGCATCCGGATGCCGTCGGGGTCGCGGGATCTCTACACCGCGATCCTGTCGACGATCTATGCCGGCGCCGCCTATGTGCCGGTCGACGCCGACGATCCCGAGGAGCGCGCCGAACTCGTCTTCGGTGAGGCGGGTATCGACGCCCTCGTCGACGCCTTCGGGGTGCATGCCACCAACCCGGATTCCGACGGGCTCGCACCGACCATCGCCGACGTGCGTCCCACCGTCACCGACGACGCCTGGATCATCTTCACCTCCGGTTCCACCGGAACCCCCAAAGGTGTTGCGGTGACCCATCGCAACGCCGCCGCCTTCGTCGACGCCGAGGCGCGACTGTTCCTGACCGGCGAGCCGATCGGCCCCGGCGATCGCGTCCTCGCGGGACTGTCGGTGGCCTTCGACGCGTCGTGCGAGGAGATGTGGCTGGCGTGGCGCAACGGCGCCTGCCTGGTGCCCGCACCACGTTCGTTGGTGCGCAGCGGCATGGACCTCGGGCCGTGGCTGGTGCAGCGCGACATCACCATCGTCTCCACCGTGCCGACGCTGGCGTCGCTGTGGCCGCCGGAGGCCCTCGAGGCGGTCCGGCTGCTGATCTTCGGCGGTGAGGCCTGCCCGCCGGAACTGGCCGAGCGCCTTGCCGTTTCGGGTCGCGAGGTGTGGAACACCTACGGCCCCACCGAGGCCACCGTGGTGGCGTGTGCCGCACCGCTGGGCGGACCGGGACCGGTCCGTATCGGATTGCCCTTGGCCGGTTGGGATCTCGCGGTGGTGGGCGCCGACGGCAACCCGGTCGCTGAGGGGGAGATCGGCGAGTTGATCATCGGCGGCGTCGGACTCGCGCATTATCTGGACCCGGCCAAGGACGCCGAGAAGTACGCGCCGATGCCGAGCCTGGGATGGGAACGTGCCTATCGCAGTGGCGATCTCGTGCGTCTGGATGCCGAGGGCCTGGTATTCCAGGGCCGCGCCGACGATCAGGTCAAGGTGGGCGGCCGACGCATCGAACTCGGCGAGATCGACAACGCCCTGCAGCATCTGCCCGGTGTGAGCGGCGCCGCCGCGGCGGTCCGCACCACCGCGGCCGGCAACAGTCTGCTGGTGGGGTATCTCGTCTCCGCCGATCCCGACTTCGACGTCGAAGCCGCCCACACCCTGCTCACCGAACGCCTCCCGGCGCCGATGGTGCCCCGCCTGGCGCTCGTCGACGAATTGCCCACGCGCACATCGGGAAAGGTCGACCGCAACGCCCTGCCCTGGCCACTGCCCGGCGCGGCCGCGGACGCCGATGACGACGACGCCGACGATCTCTCGCCGACCGAGGCGTGGCTGGCCGGGCGCTGGACCGACGTTCTCGGCGCGCGGATCACCAGCCCGGACGCCGACTTCTTCACCGAGGGCGGCGGATCGCTGTCGGCGGCACAATTGGTGACCGCGCTGCGCGAACGCTACCCGGCGATCACCGTCGCCGATCTCTACGACCATCCGCGCCTCGGGGCCCTGGCCCGCATGCTCGACACCATCGCGCCGACGACGGTCATCACCGAGCGCGAGGTCACCCCGACACCGCGGTCGACCGGCGTGGCGCAGATCCTGCTGTCGGTGCCGCTGACCACCCTGACCGGACTGCAATGGGCGACGTGGCTGGGCGTGACCAACAACGTCGGCGCCTGGGCGGCACGCCGACTCGACGTCACGGTGCCGTGGCTGGTCGAGGTGAACTGGTGGGTGGTGCTCGTCGCGTTCCTGGTGTTCATCACTCCCCCGGGCCGGATGGTCATCGCGGCTCTCGGGGCGCGCGTCCTGCTGGCCGGCGTGCAACCCGGCACCTATCCGCGTGGTGGCGGTGTGCACCTGCGACTGTGGGTCGCCGAACGACTCCTCGAGGCCGCCGGCGCCGCCAACATGTCGGGCGCGCCGTGGATGATCTACCTGGCCCGGGCGCTCGGCGCCGACATCGGCCGGGGCGTCGACCTGCACACCATCCCGCCGGTCACCGGCATGCTCACCGTCGGCGAGGGCGCCTCCATCGAACCCGAGGTGGACCTGTCCGGGTGGTGGATCGACGGCGACGTCGTTCACATCGGTGCGGTCGAGGTGAAGCGCGGCGCAACGGTCGGCGCCCGCTCCACCCTCGCACCCGGCGCGGTCGTCGGGCGTGACGCGGAGGTCGCGCCGGGTTCGGCGGTCTTCGGCCGCGTCAAGAAGGAACAGCACTGGGCCGGATCACCGGCGGTCAAGGTGGGTAAGGCCGAGCATCGGTGGCCGGCGCACCGGCCGCCGCGGCGGACCGCGTGGGTTCCGGCCTACGGACTGTCGTCGCTGCTGCTCGCGGCCATCCCGCTGGTGTCCCTCGGCGCCGGCCTGGTGGTCATCGGGTCGTGGGCGTTGCACGCGAATCGTCTGCGCGACGTCGCCGAACGCGCCCTGATCCTGATCCCGGCCGCCACCCTGGTGAGTCTCGGCACGTTCGCGGTGATCACCGCGGTGCTGGTCCGGCTGCTCGCGATCGGCATGACGAAGGGCTATCACCCGGTGCGGTCGCGGGTGGGCTGGCAGGTGTGGATGACCGAGCGGCTCCTCGATTCCGCGCGCACCTACCTGTTCCCGCTGTACGCAAGTCTGTTGACGCCGTGGTGGTTCCGGATTCTGGGCGTCAAGGTCGGCAAGGGCACCGAGATCTCGACGGCGCTGGTGCTACCCAAGTTCACCACGATCGACGACGGTTCCTTCCTCGCCGACGACACCATGGTCGCCTCCTACGAGCTCGGTGGCGGCTGGCTCTACATCGACGACGCGAAGATCGGCAAACGCTCATTCCTCGGCAACTCCGGGATGACCGGCCCGGGCCGCAAGGTCCCCAAGAACGGTTTGGTCGCGGTGCTCTCGGCCGCTCCGGACCGCGCGAAGAGCGGGTCGAGCTGGTTGGGCAGTCCGCCGGTGCGGCTGCGTCGTACCGCCTCGGAAGCCGACACCTCCCGCACCTTCGATCCGCCGATGCGGCTCAAGGTGGCGCGCTCGGCGATCGAGACACTGCGACTCATCCCGGTGATGGTGTCCTTCGGTCTGGGTCTGTTCATGCTGTTGGGTCTGCAGTACGTCGCGTTCCACACGAGTTATCTCATTGCCGGTCTGGTCAGCGGGCTGATCCTACTGGTGGCCGGGGCGGCGGCGTGCTGCATCGCTGCCGCGGCGAAGTGGCTGGTCGTGGGGCGCATCGTGGTGTCCGAGCACCCGCTGTGGAGTTCGTTCGTGTGGCGCAACGAGTTGTCGGACGCCTTCGTCGAGACCGTCGCCGCGCCGTGGTTCGCCAACGCGGCCACCGGCACCCCGATCCTCAACCTGTGGCTGCGGATGCTGGGCGCGCACATCGGCCGCGGCGTCTGGTGTGAGACCTACTGGCTGCCCGAGGCCGATCTGGTGACCCTAGGCGACGGCGCGACCGTGGAACGGGGCTGCGTGGTGCAGACCCACCTCTTCCACGACCGGGTGATGGCCATCGACCGGGTCACCCTGGAGGCCGGCGCGACGATGGGCCCCCATTGCGTCGCACTGCCGGCATCGGGGCTCGGTGCATCAGCGACGGTGGGTCCGGCGTCGCTGGTCATGCGCGGCGACGTGGTGCCCGCCCACACCCGGTGGCAGGGCAATCCGATTGCGCCCTGGTACGGCTGAGAGACCTGCACTCACATACGCGAAGCGGGCCGTCATCGAGATCTCGGTGACGGCCCGCTTCGTCTACGGGTTGTTGGCGACGTTGCGGTTCAGACCGAGGCGTCGACCTTCTTCGGCAGGGTCAGCAGGGAGGCGATGCTGATGACGATGAGGAAGATGCCGCCGATCAGGACGAGGAAGTCGACGCCGACTCCGCCGAGGGAGATCATCGCGATGCCCGCGAGCAGGCCGATGATGCCGGAGAGGACGAGGAACCAGGTCGGTGCGTGCCCGGACTTGGTGACCGCGGCGTAGAGGTCACCGACGCCCTGGAAGATCCAGCCGACACCGATGAACAGCGCCAGCAGCCACACCGCATTGCCCGGATGGAACAGCGCGATGATGCCGAGGACCAGGATCGCGAATCCGAGGATGCCCAGCAGGACGCGCCATCCGGGGGCGATGAACGTGGCGGCGAAGGCCTGGTAGATGCGGAAGATGCCGGTGATGATCAGCGAGATGCCGAACAGGACGGCCAGCACGATGGTGGTCGCGCTCGGCCAGACGACCGCGATGATGCCCAGCACGATGCCGAGAATCGATGTCGCGATGATCGCTGATCTCACCGCACCGATGAGTTCGTCGGGGATCTGTCTGGTGTACACACCGAATGTCATGGCCGAAGCGTATCCCGCGTGACATGCGGTGGGCACTCAAAGCCGCCAGGTTGAGTCCAAAGGCCCGCCCCCGGGAGAATCACCCGAAACGGGTGGCGGTAGACAAGAAAGCGTGACGCCGATCGCCTTCTTCCGTACCGAGTCCGACGACCGGGTGATGCCGACCCCGTTCGCCCGAAGCCTATGGGCGCCCGGCACCCTCAACGGCCCGGCGGTCTGCGCATTGGCCGCACACCGCGTCGAGACGGCATTCGCCGAACCCGGTTTTCGTCCCGCCCGTTTCACCATCGACCTGTTCCGGGCAGCGCGGGAAGTCCCCACGATCACGCGTGGCCGGCTCATC
This sequence comes from Gordonia sp. NPDC003950, assembly GCF_053605205.1. Taxonomy (NCBI): domain Bacteria; kingdom Bacillati; phylum Actinomycetota; class Actinomycetes; order Mycobacteriales; family Gordoniaceae; genus Gordonia; species Gordonia sp. NPDC003950. The sequence goes on from NZ_JBSGIT010000029.1 coordinate 57,914, forward strand.
CGGTCGGGAGGTCGCATCCGCGTCGCCGAACTCGACGTCGTGCAGTTCTTCGACAATCCGGGGACTGGCGACGACGGTGTCGTCGTCGCCAGGTCGACGACGGTGTTTCTGCGCGAGTCGCACAATCCACCCGGTGACCGGTGGGAACGGCAACCCGACACGATCACGTTCGTTCCGCCGGAGGCCGATGCGGCCCGTGACGCCGCGCTGGACTCGGACGATCCGCAAGCGTTCACCACGTTGTGGTCGCACGATGCGCCCGACGGCACCGTCGGCCGGTGGGATACGGAGATGTCGCGACACCAGAACGGGGCACGGAAACGTCGCTGGTCGCGCGCCGCTCCCGCCGTCCTCGGCGAGCCGATCACGCCGTTCGCGCGCGCGGTGACGGCCGCGGAATCGACCAGCCTGATGGCCAATTGGGGTTCGACGGGCATCGGTTTCATCAACTGCGATCTCACGGTGGCGTTGTCGCGTCTGCCCGAAGGTCAGTGGATCGGCGTGGAGGCCGATTCGCATACCGAACACGACGGCATCTCCGCTTCGACCGCGGGGCTCTACGACTCGAAGGGCATGTGGGGTACCGGCATGGTGACCGCGGTGAACAATTCCGCCGCCGAGATCGACTTCACCAGCCACGATCTGCACGCGCGTTTCGTCACCGAGTGATCGCGCGGGGACCGCGCGGGTCCGGTGTCGCGGCCCCGACGTCGGCTCACAGCTTTTGCTAAGGTCCCGGACATGTTCCGGTCTCGCCTGTCCCGAATTCGGACCGCCATGACGATCGTGGTCACCGCGGCGGCACTGACGACGGGCCTGGCCGTCGCGTCACCGGCCGGTGCCGCCGACTACGCGGCCGGAAATGCGTCGATGGTCGGCCGGCTGACCGGTCCCGGGGCCATCAACGACACGGTCGGCCGATATCAGATCATCGGCACCGACCTCGGCATCATGTGGGACAACGGCCGCGGCGAGATCCTCACCGCCTTCGGTGACACGCAATCCTTCAATGGGTGGTCACTGCTGCACGGGTCGCTGTTCCATTGGCGGTCGAATGTGCTGTTGCGCAGTACCGATCGCAACCTCGCCGACGGGATGACGTTCACCGGGCACACCGGGCCACCCGGCTATGCGAGCAGACTGCTCAAACCCAATCTGCGTCGCGAGATCACCCTGATCCCGACCGCCGGCGTGGCCGTGGGCAACAGGCAGTATCTGAACTACATGTCGGTGAAACGCTGGGTCGCCGACAGCCATTGGGTGACCAACTTCTCCGGCCTGGCGGTGTCTTCCGACAATGGGCGCAGTTGGCACCGGACCGACACCTATCGGCCGAACACGGGCGGCAACGTCAAGTTCCAGATGTCGGCGTATCTGAAGGTCGGTGACACCGTCTACCAGTATGGCACTCCCGACAGTCGTTGGGGTGCAGTCTATCTGGCTCGGGTACCGGCATCGCAGATCGAGAATCTCGGTGCCTACGAGTACTTTTCGCGTGGCCGCTGGGTCCCCCGCAATCCCGGGGCGTCGACGCCGATCATGCCGCCGAAGACCGGTGAGATGTCGGTGGCGTGGAATTCGTACCTGAGTAAGTATGTGGCGCTCGTCCAGACCGAACCGGGTGTCATGCTGCGCACCGCCGACAGCCCGCAGGGGCCGTGGTCGGCGGGCGAACTCGTCGTCTCACGCAATGACCCGTACTCCGGATACGCGCCCTTCATCCATCCGTGGTCGACGTCGGGTCCGACCCTGTATTTCACCTATTCGGTGTCATACGGATACCAGGTGTATCTGATGCGATTGCCGTTGCGGCGCAACTGATGTCGCCAGGCCTGCGGTCCCGCCTGCCGAGCGGCAGACAGAACCGCAGGTGCTGCGTCAGCGACCCAGCAGTGCGTTCATCTGGTCGATCTCGGCCTGCTGCGAGGTCTTGATCTGCGTTGCCAGCTCGCGTGATTCGGGGTTGACCCCGCCGGCGAGTTCCTGATCGGCCATCGTGATGGCCCCCTGGTGATGGGTGATCATCCCCTGCAGCCACAGGGTGTCGAAGGCCTGCCCGCGGGCGTCCTCGAGGGCATCCATCTGGGCATCGCTCATCATGCCGCCCATGGCCGAACTCGAACCCGTCATGGATCCGTGATGCATGCCGCCCATGTCGTCATCGGCATCGTCGTCGACCGCGATCCCCCAGGACCGCAGGCGAGCCGTCATCTGGTCGATCTCCGGCTGCTGGGCATTCTTGATCTGCGTTGCCAGAGCGAGGATCGCAGGATTGTCGGTGCGACTCGGCACCAGTTCGGCCATCTCGATGGCCTGCTCGTGATGAGGGATCATCATCTGGTTGAACATGATGTCGGTCTGATTGTGCGCCGAGGCGCCCGGCGACGACGTCACCGAATCCATGGCGCCGCTCATGTGACCGGCGTGTGCCCCGCTCGGATGTGTCGCGGTCTCGTCCGACGACGAGCAGCCCGCGACGATCAGGGCTGCGCAGGCTGCGAGGGCAGCACCCGTCAGTCGGGTGCGGTTGATGGTGAACATCTGAAAACTCCTGTGCGAGTGATTGATACGTATTGTCGGAGGGCTTACGCCGTCCATCAGCAGCGGATCACCGAAAGCGTCAGATGGGTGGGATGGGCCCACGGGGGTGGACGCCCCAGCCGGCCGATGAGTGCCGGCGCGATACCCATCAGGACGGGTAGCGCCGCGAAACCCCAGACCAGGATCAGCAGGATCACCGGCGGCAGCGGGACGTCGTCACCCCGCAGGGATACGCAGTGATGTCCGAGGACGCAGTGGTCGCCGTCACTCAGGTGCGCCTGGTCGGTGTGCTCGTGCATCCCGGCGGTCGCCATGGACGGTGCCGTCTGAGCAGATGCCACCGAGTGCGTCGATCCGTCCCGCGAGCCGGCTGTCGAGGTGCCGGCGATCAGCGAATGCATGAGCGCCACCGCAACACCGAGCAGCATCACCACGACGACGCGCAGCCACCGCTGTCGCTGGGGTCGTCTGACGATCGGCATGCCCCCGAGGCTATCCGGATCGCGAGACCGAAGCCCCCGGCGGCACACCATCGGCCACGTCGGCGTCGGCAACGGTCTCCCGGTGCGCCGACTCCGCGTCGGGGTCCGCCGCCTCGTCGCGTTCGGCGGCTTTCCGGGCGTTGCGCGGCCCGACGATGCGGCGATCGATCAGTTGGTACACGAGTACCACCGCGCCGGCCAGCGCCCACCCGAGCAGGATGTCGAAGACGTAGTGCTCGGCGGTGTAGACGAGCGTGAACGCCATCGCGAGGGCGTAGCCCATGAACAGTGTTCGGCCGAGCGCCTTGACCCGCGGCCACATGAACAGCGCGAGCAGCATCGTCAACCCGGCGTGCAGGGACGGAATCGCGGCGACGAGATTCGACTTCCCCTGACCGATCTCGATGAGGTCGGATGCGACGTGGATATGCAGGAATTCCCAGCCGCGCGGGGAGATGCGCTCCACATACGGCGCGGCGTCGGCATACGAGGGGTCGATCGGCCCCAGCATGCCACCGGGTTCGGTGGCCACCGGGTTGGTCATGCAGATCGCTTCGCGCGGGCCGTCGGCGACCTGGGCGGCGGTGCATCGTGCTGCCGCCCAGGGCGGGGCCGCGGGAATCAGGGTGTACCCGACCAGCCCGAGGAAGGTGGTCGCGACGAAGCAGATCGCGAACCGACGCCACGCCGAGCGGTCCCGCAGCCACAACACCGCCGCCACCGCATACGGAACGACGAAGTACGACATGTAGACGACGCTGGTGATGACCTCCCACCACGGCGCCGACGGCTGTTTCAGGTGCTCCTGCAGCCACACCGTCGGGACGACCCCGAACATCGCCTTGTCCACATCCGGCGCGAGATGCCATTCGACGGGCACCTGAATGAGCTGGGCGACGTTGCGGGTCCAGTCGTAGAGCAGCAGGATCAGCGCGAACGGCGCCCAGTCGAGGAAGACCGTGATCGTTCGTCGGCGTCCGATGCTGGCCGCGATGAGACCGAGGCACAGCAGGATGATCAACCGGGTGCGGTCGAAGGCCAGGCCGTACTGGACGACCTGCCAGACCATGAACAGGCCCCACGCGATCAGTGCGACCCTGCGTACGACGGTGAGGTCCCGACGCTTCTCGGGTTCGGCCTCCATCTCGGCGGCCGCGGCGAGGTCGTCGAGGACCGGTTCGAGGTCGACGGGGTCGGCAGCGGAATCGTCGGTCACGAGGTTGTCGGGCAGTGAGTCGCCGGGGACGGGGTTATCGGGTCTGACGTCATGGGATCTGGTGTCGTCGGATACCGAATCCTCGGTCGCCGACCGCGCTCTGGGGAACCGCGAGGCCTGACCCGTCGTCTCGTCGATACTCAAGCCCCAGCCCCTCACCAATTCCGTTTCCCGCTCGTCACCCAACGTCAGCCTAATGAACATCTGGTGTTCTCGACGCGTTCGGACACGCGTTGTTCTCCGTTCGACACCCAAACCTCCTAGACTCGAGAGTGGTAGAGGTCACAGTCAGTGGGCCCGGGTCCGGTAGGGAGGTCGACGATGCCGAACAGATTCCTGCGATACGGCGATCAGCGGTACATCATCACCAGGGAGGCCGAGGCACGCCTCGACCGCGCGCTCGAATCCGTGTACACCAAGGGCGGCGGCCATCAGTGGCTGAACCTCTATCACGACACCGAGGCACCGTGCCGTCTGCTGATCGCGTCGGGCGTTCCCATCACCATCGAGACCGAACCGAACGACTGACCGGGCAGTTCACGCCGTGTCCATATCGGCCCGCAGATGAGCGGTCGGCCCGAGGATCAGCGGTCGGCCCGAGGATCAGCGGTCGGCACCGCACTCCAGGGTGTCTCTTCCGTTGCCTCTGCGAGGGATCGGCGGCATCGATTGTTCTCCGGCAAGGCGGAGGAGGCGTCGTCCCGAGGTGCGAGGTGCGAGCCTCGACGGCGAGTAATAGCGGAGCCGTTGTGACCGACGACAACGCAGCCAGGGGGCAATCCGCCGCGTTGAGCTCCGTCGAAACGAGCCGCCAAGACCCGCAAAGGGCAATGGGAGACATACCCTAGGGTGAGAACCATGCGAATCGGAGCCCATCTGCGCGAGGACGACGACCCCTTGGCCACCGCGACCGATCTCGGGATCGACGTCTTCCAGATGTTCGTGACCGATCCGCAGAAGTGGAACAAGCCGGTCCCCCGCGATGATGCGGCAGCCATCCGCGAGTCACCGATCGACGTCGTCGTGCATTCGAGCTATCAGATCAATGTGGCCAGCCTGAACAACCGGCTGCGGATGCCGTCACGCAAGGCCGTCGAACAGCAGGCCGCCGCGGCTGCCGATCTCGGAGCGTTCGGACTCGTCGTCCACGGTGGTCATCTCCGGGACAACGACGATGCCGCCGAGGGCTTCGCCAACTGGCGGAAGCTGTTCGACCGGCAGGTCGACAAGGGCGGGTTCGGCGTTCCGATCCTCATCGAGAACACAGCCGGTGGCGATCACGCCATGGCGCGCACCCTCGAGGCGATCGATCGGCTGTGGGAGTCGGTCGGCGATTTCGACCAGGCCGGTTTCTGCCTCGACACCTGCCACGCCTGGGCCGGAGGTGAGGATCTCGTCGGCCTCGTCGAACGCGTCCGGGCGATCACCGGTCGTATCGACCTGGTACACCTCAACAACTCTCGTGACGAATTCGATTCCGGCCGCGATCGGCATGCGAATCTCGGTGACGGACACATCGATCCGGAGGTGCTGGCCGCGGTCGCGGCCGCCGCCGACGCCCCGGTCATCCTGGAGACCCCCGCCGAGGGCATCCCGGACGACCTGGCCTATCTGCGGTCGGCACTGACCGTGTGATGGGTTGGACGACAACGGCTGCACCACAGGTTTGCGCCGCCGGAGTTCTTCCCCCACCTACTGATTCGTCCCCCAGCAGTTTCCGGCCGAAGAACGCGAAAGTGGGGGACGAACCACTCCTCCCCCACTTTTGTGCTCCCCCAGCACTTTCGGCTCGCGTAGCGCTGTCCCCCGCACACCGCCCAGCACCCTCACACGGCAGCGTCGAGCCTGGCTCGCTGATCGTCGGTGAGGGTTAGTTCGGCCGCGTCGAGGGCCTCGTCGAGTTGGGCGACCGAACTCACCCCGACAATCGGACGTATCGGCGGCGTGCCGCCGAGCAGCCAGGCGAGCACCACCTGACCCGGCGTCGCACCGAGTTCTGCTGCCACATAGGCCAATTCGGCGAGACGGCGGGTCGTTCCTGGGTGATCGTAGGGTTCGGGGAACGGACGGTCGGCGCGGTCATAGCTGCCCTGGATGAGCGGGCTGTAGGCCCACAGCTCCAACTCCGGATGCTCGGTGACGTAGTCGATCGTCTCATCCGTCATGAACCCGAACCGGTGATCCTTACCCGGCACCGCGGCATCCGGACGCGGTCGCACATACGACGTCGAGGGTTGCAGGGCAGTGAAGGGCTCACTGCCCGCGACCGCGGCCAGCGCCCGCGCCTGCTCGACCCGCCACGTGGGGTGATTGGAGATGCCGATCCGCCCGACCGTCCCGTCGGCGACGAGCCCGCCGAAAGTGGCGACGATTTCCGCCATCGGGGTGGCGCGGTCTTCGAGGTGCGCCCAGTAGAGGTCGATCCGGTCGGTGCGCAGCCTGCGCAGACTCGCCCGTACCGACCGCGTCACCACATCGGCGGCCAGCCCGACAACCTCCCCCGGGCGGCCCGGCACCGGCTCGGGCCCCACCTTGGTGGCGAGCACGACCTCGTCGCGCACGCCGGGGTTGTCGGCGAACCACCGTCCGAGCATCTCCTCGCTCTGCCCGCCGGCGCCGGTACCGGAGGCCCAGAAGGCGTAACAGTCGGCGGTGTCCAGGGTGGTGCCGCCGCGCTCGAGGAATCGTTCGACGATGGCGCGGGAGGTGGGGCCGTCGGTACGCGTGCCGAAGTACATACAGCCGAGGACGAGGTCTGCAGTGGACATGCGATCGAGGGTACGGAGCCCCGCAGCTCCGGCACCCCACATGGCGCCGCTTTCAGCTGCTTGCAAAAGTCAGCACGGTCACAAACCATCGGGTTGTCGACCAGAACCCGGCAGGGTATTCTTGAGGTTACCGGCCAGTAACTTAGGGTCGATCGGTGCTGCTCTCACACCGTTTGCCCTCGAGTTCTCCAGCCAAGCAGTGAAGCGACGATCGCCGCACGGGACCAGTTCAGCCCGCGTCAGATAGGAATCCACAAATGGGCCACTACAAGAGCAACATGCGCGACCTCCAGTTCAACCTCTTCGAGGTTTTCGAACTGGACAAGGTGCTCGAGTCGGGGGAGTTCGGCGACCTGGATCATGAGACCGCCGTCGACATGCTCCGCGAGGTCAAGTCCCTCGCCGAGGGCCCGATCGCGGAGTCCTTCGCCGACGTCGACCGCAACCCGCCGGTCTTCGATCCCGACACCCACAGCGTCACCATCCCCGAGGGCTTCAAGAAGTCCTACAACGCCCTCATCGAAGGCGGCTGGGACAAGGTGGGCGTCGCCGAGGAACTCGGCGGCATGCCCGCACCCCGCTCGCTGTACTGGGCGATCGGCGAGATGATCCTCGGCGCCAATCCCCCGGTGTTCATGTACGCCGCCGGCTCCGGTTTCGCGAACATCTTCTACGACAACGGCACCGACGAGCAGAAGAAGTGGGCCGCAATCTGCTCCGAGCGCGGATGGGGCGCCACCATGGTGCTCACCGAGCCCGATGCCGGCTCCGACGTGGGCGCCGGCCGCACCAAGGCCACCCAGCAGGAGGACGGCTCCTGGCACATCGACGGCGTGAAGCGATTCATCACCTCCGCCGACCAGGACATGACCGAGAACATCTTCCACCTGGTGCTCGCCCGCCCCGAGGGCGCCGGCCCCGGCACCAAGGGCCTGTCGCTGTTCTTCGTCCCCAAGTTCCACTTCGACCCGGAGACCGGCGAACTCGGCGAGCGCAACGGCGCCTTCGTCACCAACGTCGAACACAAGATGGGCATCAAGGCCTCGGCGACCTGTGAGGTCACCTTCGGCCAGCACGGCATCCCAGCCAAGGGCTGGCTCGTCGGCGAGGTCCACAAGGGTATTGCCCAGATGTTCGACGTCATCGAGCACGCCCGAATGATGGTGGGCACCAAGGCCATTTCGACGCTGTCGACCGGTTACCTGAACGCCCTCGACTACGCCAAGGAGCGTGTGCAGGGCGCCGACATGGTGCAGATGACCGACAAGGCCGCTCCGCGTGTGACCATCACCCATCACCCGGACGTGCGGCGTTCGCTGATGACCCAGAAGGCGTACGCAGAAGGCCTGCGCGCCGTGTACCTCTACACCGCGTCGCATCAGGATGCCGTTGCCGCACAGATCGTTTCGGGCGCCGACGCCAACCTGGCCCACCGCGTCAACGACCTGCTGCTGCCGATCGTCAAGGGCGTCGGCTCCGAGCGTGCCTACGCCAACCTCGGCCACGAGTCGCTGCAGACCTTCGGCGGTTCCGGCTTCCTGCAGGACTACCCGATCGAGCAGTACGTCCGTGACTCCAAGATCGACTCGCTCTACGAGGGCACCACGGCCATCCAGGCGCAGGACTTCTTCTTCCGCAAGATCATTCGCGACAAGGGCCAGGCATTGGCACACGTCGCGGGCCAGATCCAGTCGTTCATCGACTCCGAGGCCGGCAACGGCCGCCTCAAGGCCGAGCGCGCACTGCTCAAGACCGCGCTCGAGGACGTCCAGGGCATGGCGGCCTCGCTCACCGGCAACCTGATGAACGCGCAGGAGAACCCGAAGGACCTCTACAAGGTCGGCCTGGGCTCGGTGCGCTTCCTGATGGCCGTCGGCGACCTGATGATCGGCTGGCTGCTGCTGCGCCAGTCGGAGATCGCCATCGCCAAGCTGGATGAGGGCGTGACCGGCGACGACAAGGCCTTCTACGAGGGCAAGGTCGCGGTCGCGAGCTTCTTCGCGAAGAACATGCTTCCGCTACTCACCGCGGTCCGCGTCACCGTCGAGAACGTCGACAACGACATCATGGAGCTCGACGAAGCGGCCTTCTGAGCCACTGGAAGCGCGGGGGGGGGGGGGGAGAGGCGGGCCCGCCCCCCGCCCGGCGCAACGCCCGCAACAAACCCCCAAACAAAAAAAGAGAAACAA
>NZ_JBSGIT010000030.1:0-65511 GCF_053605205.1 Gordonia sp. NPDC003950
GGGGAGGTGATCGATCATGGCGGCGTCGGCGGCGGTCATCGACAACTCCGGCGCGGTAGTCGTGCGAATTGTGGTGTCGGCCATGATGTTCACCCACCTCTGCTCGGTCGTATCAACTGAACTGTGACAAGTATATCGAGGGGCACCGACAAACTTCTCCGCGCGGAATCTGGTGGGGGTGAATGCTGTCGGCTATGTCACGCGTGGGTTCGGTTGGTGGTGGCGAGATTTCGTCGTTGGGTTGCGGACGTGGTCTCGACCTCGACAAGCTCGGCCCGGCAGATGCGCGGTCTCAGCGGTTGAGGTCGGACACCACCTGCCAGAGCGGGTCGTCGAAGCCGATGTCGTAGGTGCATTCGGTTGGTCGTGGGTCGGGTACGAACGCCCAGAACAGGATTGCTGCGACCCCGGACCGTCGTTCGGTGAGTGTCTGCTCCCGCAGAGTGTCATAGCGCTCCTGCAACGTCCGACAGGATCCGGCCTTCATGCCGAGTTCGGTGACCACCAGGGGTTTTCCGAGCTGCCGTGACTGAGACAAGCGGGTCGGGAGGTCGCTCCCGGCGGGTGGGGCGCCGTCGTCGTACCGGTAATCGTGGTAGTCGAGGATATCGATGTTGGGCGAAGCGCCGACCGTCAAGATGTCGTCGCCGGCGAGCGAACACTGGTCGCCACCGGTGGTGCCGGAGAAGATCGGATGGCGATCGTCGATCTCACGCAACTGTGCACCCGCGGAGTCGAAGAAGTCCCGCAGCACCTGCGCGGCCCCCGGGGCGCACAGGCGTTGCTGCCACGCGCACCCGCCGGCACCACAGGAACTGGCCTCGGGCTCACCGACGAGCTCCCACCCGGCCAGCGACGTCCGCCCGGCCCAGCGTTTCACCGCGATCGGCAGCCACTGGGCATAGGTGAGTCCACCGACGTGCGGTGTCGTCCGCCACCCGTAGACATACCACTGGCGGTCCTTGAACTGGTTGTCCTCACAGGCGCCGGAGGACCCGGTGAGCACCGGCAAGACCATCTGGTGATGGCGCTCCGCGGCGGCGAACACCGCGTCCAGTGGCGCGAAGTCCAGGCCACCGGTCGTGACGCTCACCGCGAAGGAGGCATAGAGGTTGAACCTTGTGAGGCTGCGCGCGGGCAGCGCCGAGAAATACCTGTCGAGATCGACCTCGGCACCGCATCCGCGGTTGACCGACCAATCGGTACCCAGTTGGTAGGCGTTGAATCCGACTGGCTGCCACGGGCTTCCGTCGAGCAGCAGTGAGTTCGTGGTGGTGTCCACGCGGCCACCGAAGTCGTGGGTGACCGCCGTCGACGTGGAATCGTGCGTAGCGCAGCCGGTGAGCAGAAGCAGTACCGCGATCAGCGCAACGGGCAGCATCGTCGGCGATGTGCACCACCGCCGCGAAGACCCCACACCGCGGAGCGTACCCCGGCCGCTAGTCTCGCGAGGGTGACTCATCGACGGCTCCCGGTGGCCGGCCGCGGCCGGATCGTGCTCGGCGCGGCGGCGTGCGCACTGATCGTCGGGAGCGCAACGGGTTGCGGTGGATCGTCGACGACGTCGACCTCGACCGACTCGGCCGCTGCGTCGTCGTCGGCGACATCGGATGCACCGAGCTCGAGCGTGTCGGTGCCGACGGCGACTGGCCTGGGCTCCTACTCGCCGCCGACCCCGGCCATCGACCCGGTCAACCGCCCGCCCTACGTCGACCACGTCGAGTGGGTCTCGACCGCGGTCGGTCCGAGCCTGCAGATCCATCCGACCGTCAGTGGACGCAAGACGTACTCCGACGATGGCGCCGACGTCGCCTGGGCGGAGGTCCTGAAGCTGGCCCCCGACGCCGACACCCCGGGTATGCGGGCGCAGTTCGACTGTCACTGGACCTACGCCCGCCTGGTGGCACCGGACAAGCCGAGTTGGAACATCGAGCCGCAACGGCCGGTCGTCGACGAACAGCAGATGGTGGCTACGCGCTGCAATCCGGGCGGTCCGGAGGAGTGACGCCGGCGGGCCCGGGGCGTCGCCGCGCCACAACCTGCCCTGGGTCGGCTATCGGTGGACCCCCGGTCGAAACGCCATACGCGTCGGGCGTCGAACATAATTGCCTGCAGCCCAATCGATGTCGCCGGCCTCGTAGTCGGGGAACCGGGCCAGGATGGCCGTGAGGGTCTCCCGCGCCGCCATCCGGGCCGCCGCCGCACCCAGGCAATGGTGATCGCCACGGCCGAAGGTGAGTATCGCCCGCGGACGCCGAGCGATGTCGAGTTCGTCGGCATCGGGGCCGAAGACGGCCGGATCCCGGTTGGCCGCGGCATAACACAGCAACACCTTGCGCCCGGCCGGGATCTCGACCGGTCCCTCGGGAGTGTCGGGGTAGTGCACGGTGCGGGTGGTCTGACGGCACAGTCCCTGAACGGGGGAGGTCAGCCGCAGGAGTTCGGAGACCGCGTCGGGGATGAGGTCGGGATCGTCGGCCAGGCGGGCCCGCTGATCGGGGTGGCGCGCCAGCAGGTCCAGGGAACCGCCGAGCAGTCCCGTCGTGGTGTCGTTGCCGCCGGCGATCATCGTGAACACGAATGCCAGGATCGACACCAGCCCCGCGTCGTCGTCGGCCCGGCCCGCGGCGACGAGCGCGGAGACCGTGTCCTCGCCCATGCCGGTGCCGCAGTCCATCGCACGCCGCCGCTCGGCGATCAGGTCGGCGAAGTACCCGAGGAGTTCGCCGGTGGCCGCGCCCGCATCGGCGCCCGCCGAACCGGGATCGCCCACGGCGCCGACGATGGCCTCGGTCCAGACGTCGAACCGCTGCCAATCCCGTTCCGGAACGCCCAGATAGTGCGCCACCACCATGCTCGGCAGCGGTTTGAGAAGTAGTTCGATGATGTCGACCGGCCCGTCGTGACCGGTGAGCCGATCGATCCGATCCAGTCGCCGGGCGACGAAATCCCGCACGCGAGGGGCGATGGCCTCCACCTGGCGAGGGGTGAAACCGCGCGCGACCAGCGACCGGAACCGGGTGTGCTCGGGCGGGTCCTGCATCACCAGCGGCGGATTGTCGGCCATGCCGATGGCCTCGATCTCGTTGTCGGTCACTGTCAACCCGGCAGCCGAAGAGAACGTCGACGGATCGGTGGCCGCGGCCGAGACATCGGCATGACGGGTCAGGACCCAGTAATCCACCGCCGCGCCGGTGCCGTCGTCGGTGACGTGATGCACCGGCGATGTTCGGCGCAGACGCTCGTACATGGCGAAGGGATCACGCCACGTCGACCCGGACCGCAGCGCAAAGGCGGGTGCACGCGACAGATCTGCCACCATCCTGTGATGGTGAGACACATCACCATCAGGTGTCAACGCCCGGGCGGCCGACGGGCGCTGCCCCGGTCGACACATCCGCCACGCCTTAAGCTGGTGGGATGACTTCGTCCCGGCCACGGCGTATCGCACTGATCTCGGTGCACACCTCGCCGTTGGCGCAGCCGGGTACCGGCGACGCCGGCGGCATGAACGTCTACGTCTGGCAGACCGCCCGTCGGCTCGCCCGCCGCGGGATCAAGGTCGAGATCTTCACCCGGGCGACGTCGTCGATGGACGCACCCGCGGTGGACGCCGCCGACGGCATCGTCGTGCGTCACGTGGCCGCCGGCCCGTTCGAGGGCCTCGACAAGCGGGACCTGCCCGCGCAGTTGTGCGCCTTCAGCGCCGGGGTCCTGCGGGCCGAGGCGATGCAGCGGCCCGGCTACTACGACGTCATCCACTCGCACTACTGGCTCTCCGGGCAGGTCGGCTGGTTGGCGCGCGAACGCTGGGGCGTGCCGCTGGTGCACACCGCGCACACACTCGCCGCAGTGAAGAATGCCTCGCTGGCCAAGGGGGACGCCGCCGAACCGCGGCTGCGGGTGATCGGGGAGCAGCAGGTGGTGGCCCAGGCCGACCGGCTGATCGCCAACACCGACACCGAGCGCACCGAGTTGATCACCATGTACGGCGCCGACCCGGCGCGCATCGACGTGGTGACCCCCGGCGCCGATCTCGATTGCTACACACCGGGTTCGGCGGCGGTCGCGCGGGCCGAACTCGGGCTCGACCCGACCGCCGCCGTGGTGACCTTCGTCGGCCGCATCCAGCCACTCAAGGCGCCCGACGTGCTGTTGGCCGCGGCGGCGCCGCTGATCGAACGTTCCCGCGAAGACGGGCGCCGGCCGGTCCGCGTGCTCATCGTCGGCGGGCCGTCGGGCAGCGGGCTGGATCGTCCGACCGCGCTGATCGATTTGGCCGCCGAACTCGGCATCGCCGACGACGTGACCTTCCTGCCGCCGCAACCGGCGGCCCGCCTGGCGCAGGTGTACCGGGCATCGGATCTCGTTGCGGTGCCCAGCTATTCGGAGAGCTTCGGCTTGGTGGCCATCGAGGCGCAGGCCTGCGGAACGCCGGTCCTCGCCGCCGACGTCGGCGGTCTCGGGGTGGCCGTCGCCGACGGACGCTCGGGGATGCTCGTCGACGGACATCAGATCGGCGACTGGACGAACGCGCTGGAGAAGATGCTCAGCGACCCCGACCAGCTCACCCGGATGGGGATCGCGGCGCGTGCCCACGCCGAGCAGTTCTCCTGGGAACACACCACCGACGCGCTCGTCGCCGGTTACGGTCGCGCGATGGAATCCTTCGCGCACACCATGTCGCCGTCGACCGTCGCCACACCACTGGTGCGGGCCACCCGCCGGTGGCGGCGTCGCCGGTCGCGCATGACCATGTGATGTCCGATCGCGGTGATCTCGATCGTCGATCGGTCCGAATCACTGGGTGACGTCATCATTCGGGGACGCCGTCGCCCGGTGACCCCGCCGCGGTATCGACGGTGACCAGAGAGGGAGAGGGACGGAAGATGAGCCACACCGATCACATCGACTTGTTGGAGAAGGTGCTCACCGAGCACGGAATCTCGTTCAGCCGCAAGAGTTCCGGCGGAGCGCAGTCCGAGCACGTGGTGCTCGAGCTGCCCGGTGAACGTAAACTCAAGACCACGGTGCTGCTCACCGCGAGCAACTACGGGGTGCGGCTGGAGGCCTTCGTGTGCCGACGTCCCGACGAAGATCACGAGGGTGTCTACCGGTTCCTGCTCAAACGCAACCGGCGGCTCTACGGCGTGGCGTACACGATCGACAACACCGGCGACATCTACCTCATCGGCCGGATCTCCGGTGACGCACTGACCGCCGACGAGATCGACCGGGTCCTCGGGCAGGTCCTCGAGGCCGCCGACGGCGACTTCAACACTCTGCTCGAGATCGGATTCATCACCTCCATCCGCCGCGAATGGGCCTGGCGGGTGTCGCGCGGCGAGTCGTTGCGCAACCTGCTCGCCTTCGAGCACCTCATCGACAAGGACGCGCTGCCGCAACCCGGTGAGCCGCTCGAGGGACGGTATGTGCCCGGCGAGAGCGGTGCGTCCGTCGTCGACGATGCGCAGCGCGAAGCGGGTGGCGGCGACGGGGACGGGTACGAGGGTCACGCCTGAGTTCGGGTGGAGGTGGGCGCGGGCGGCGCGGCGAGGCCGGTATCGGACAAACCCGACCGAGGTGCGCATCACACCGTGGCAATGAGTGTTGATACGATTGCTCCGATCATCCCGCCAACGGAGGTGCCATGAGCTTCGCCAGTCCCTTTCCCGACGTCGAGATCCCCAATGTCAGCCTGTATGAGCTCCTCTTCGGCGACATCGCCGAGGAGTACCTCGATCGCACCGCGCTGATCGACCCGAAGTCGGGGGCCGAGACAAGCTACCGGCAGCTGATCGGCCAGATCAACGCCGCAGCCGGTGCACTGGCGGCCCGGGGTATCGGCGTGGGCGACGTCGTCGGCATCCTTTCGCCGAACATCCCCGCCTTCGCGACGGTGTTCCATGGGGTGCTGCGCGCGGGCGCCGCCGCCACCACGATCAATGCGCTGTTCACCGCTGACGAGATCGCCAAGCAGCTGACCAACTCGCAGGCGAAGATGCTCATCACCATCTCGGCGCTGGCCCCGCAGGCCATCGAGGCCGCCAAGCAGGTGGGCTTCGCCGACGAGCAGCTGTTCATCCTCGACGGTGAGGGCCAGGAGGTAACCGGCCATCCCAACGCCGCGGACCTGCTCGCCCCCAACCTGCCGGCACCCGACGTCAGCTTCGATCCCGCCACACACGTCGCCGCGCTGCCTTACAGTTCCGGCACCACCGGCAACCCCAAAGGTGTTGCGCTGAGCCACCGTAACCTTGTCGCCAACGTCGTGCAGATCAAGCCGCTGCAGGGCATGACCCCCGACGACGTAGTGATCGCGGTGCTGCCGTTCTTCCACATCTACGGCATGACCGTGCTTCTCAACGCCGCGCTCTACAACCGGGGGCGACTCGTCGTCATGCCGCGGTTCGACCTCGTCGAATTCCTGGAGAACATCCAGAACTTCAAGGTCACCAGCGCCTACATCGCACCGCCGGTGGCGGTGGCGCTGGCCAAGCATCCCATCGTCGACAACTACGACCTGTCCTCGCTGACGACGATGATGTCCGGCGCGGCACCCCTCGACGACGAACTCGGCAAGGCCGTCGCGAAGCGGCTGGACCTGCACATGTTGCAGGGATACGGCATGAGCGAACTCTCGCCGGTCAGCCACCTCATCCCGATCGACACCGCCGCGGTCCTCGGGCGCGAGGACCCGCCGCTGTCGTCCACCGGATGGGCCATTCCGAACACCGAGAACAAGATCGTCGATCCCGGTACCGGAGAAGAGATCCCGCTGCCCACCGAGGGACTCTCGGCCCCCGGTGAACTGTGGGTCAAGGGCCCCAACGTGATGCTGGGGTACCTCAACAACGAGCAGGCTACCGCCGACACCATCGACGCCGACGGATTCTTGCACACCGGCGACATGGCGCAGGTCGACCCGACCGGATGCGTCTACATCGTCGACCGCCTCAAGGAACTGATCAAGTACAAGGGCTATCAGGTGCCGCCGGCCGAACTCGAGGCACTGCTGCTGACCCATCCGAAGATCGCCGACACCGCCGTCATCGGCGTCACTGACGAAGACGGCGAAGAGATCCCGAAGGCCTTCGTCGTCAAACAGGGCGACGCCGACCTCGACGAGGCCGAGGTCATCGAGTTCGTCGCCGCCAAGGTCGCCCCGCACAAGAAGGTTCGTGCGGTGGAGTTCATCGAGGCGATCCCGAAGTCGGCCTCCGGCAAGATCCTCCGAAAGGACCTGCGCCGCTAAGGTCTTCGTCGGTTCTCGTCAGCACGTCGAGTGGGCGCCCTTTCGCGTTGAGTGGGCGCCCTTTCGCGTCGAGCGTGCGTGGTCTCGCGTCGAGTGGGCGCCGGTCATTCACCCGGCCGACATCCCGGAGCATGGTGGTGCACAATCGCTTCGGTGATCACGCTCAGGTCTGCGGTACTGGCCGCCTCGTTGTTGGCCACGTCGGCACTGACAGTGGGGCTCGGCGTCACCGATCCTGCTGTGCCGCTGTACTATCCGTCGCGGTTTCTGGTGTGGAATCTGTTCCTGGCGTGGATTCCGATGGTGTTCGCCACCGGGTTCGCGTCGGTGTCGGGTCGCGGATGGTTGATCCCCCTCGGACTGGGATGGCTTGCGTTCCATCCGAATGCGCCGTACCTTGTCACCGATCTCGTGCACCTGCGTGAGGGATACGACCTGTGGCGGCACGTGCTGCAATACGGATTCGCGGCGTGGACGGGCATCATGCTCGGCGTCATGTCGTTGTTGGTGGTGCATCGTCGGCTGGAGGCGGAGTTCGGAGCAATCGTCGGGTGGATCGCGGCGGTTGCGTCGGTCGGGCTGTGTGCGATCGGCGTCGTCATCGGACGATTCCAGCGGTGGAACTCCTGGGATCTGGTGACCCGTCCCGACGCCGTCATCCACACCACGCTCGGGTGGGTGCGAACGCCATTCGCGCACGTCGAGTCGACGGGCGTCGGCGTGGCCGTCGCCGCGTTCTTCGGTCTGGCCTATCTGACGATCTGGGCGGTCGCGGGCTGGACAGTCGAGGGACGGGGACCTGTTCGGCGGTCACCGGCCCGACGAGGGTGACCGCTCGGGCATGGCGCCCACTCGACGGGAAACGGCGCCCACTCGACGGGAATCGGTGCCCACTCGACGGGAATCGGCGCCCACTCGACGTGAGAAGAGCGCCGGGGCGGTCTGTGGGAGACTATCGACCATGAGCAACGGCACCCTGATCCTGATGCGGCACGGCGAGAGCGAATGGAATGCGTCCAACCAGTTCACCGGTTGGGTCGACGTGGCGCTCACCGACAAGGGCAAGGCCGAGGCGGTGCGGGCCGGCGAGCTGCTCGTCGAGCACGATGTGCTGCCCGACCTGCTGTACACCTCGCTGCTGCGACGGGCGATCTCCACGGCCCAGATCGCGCTGGATGCTGCCGATCGGCACTGGATCCCGGTGATCCGGGACTGGCGTCTGAACGAACGTCACTACGGGGCGCTGCAGGGGCTGAACAAGGCCGACACCCTCGAGAAGTACGGCAACGAGCAGTTCATGCTGTGGCGTCGCAGCTACGACACCCCGCCGCCGCCGATCGATCCCGAGTCGGAGTACAGCCAGACCCACGATCCGCGCTACGCCGACCTGCCCGAGGTGCCGCTCACCGAATGCCTCAAGGACGTCGTCGTGCGTCTGGTGCCGTACTTCGAGGAGACGATCGCCGCGGATCTGAAGGCGGGGAAGACCGTTCTCATTGCCGCGCACGGTAATTCGCTGCGCGCCCTGGTGAAGTATCTGGACGGGATTTCCGACGCCGACATCGCGGGCCTGAACATCCCGACCGGCAATCCGTTGCGCTACGACCTCGACGAGAACCTCAAGCCGCTCAATCCCGGCGGCACCTATCTCGATCCGGAAGCCGCCGCCGCCGGGGCCGCGGCCGTCGCAGCACAGGGGCAGAAGTAGCCGCTGGTGTGATCCGTAACACAATCGTCATGGTGTCTGTCATGTGACGCGCGCTACATTGGGTGCATGGCAGATCCGGGGCACCTGCGCATCGCACACTCACCTGCGCGAGAGCGGTACGAGGCAGTTCTGAGCAATGACGCGGACGGTGACGAGGTCACCGTCGGATACGTGGATTACGTATCCGAGCCGTATCAGGTCGTGTTGACCCACACCGTGATCCCGGACGCGTACTCCGGTCGCGGTTATGCCGGAAAGCTGGTGAAGGCCGTTCTCGACGACATCCGGCCGACGGGCAAACAAGTGGTGCCGGTCTGTTCGTATGTTCGGCATTTCATCGAGCAGCATCCCGAATACGCCGACATGGCGGTGCCGGTACCGCAATAGGCGAGTCGGCGAGCCGTTATGCACCACGTAGGTGGCTCAGGTCACGAAATGGTCGAACAGCACGTGAACGGCAGTCGAATTGTGCCGTCGCGAATGTTCGTGGTGTTTGCGGGACCGTAAGCTGCGACTGTGACCGCTGCATATATTGCCGGAGTCGTCGCGGCAATCGTGCTCGCGGTGACCGTCGGATTCGTGCTCGGGCGCGTCAACTGGTCGACAGGTGGTTCTCGAGCCTGGTGGACAGGTGGATCTCGAGCGTGGCGTGATCGTTTCGCGCGCTCCACCGACCCCACCGACGGTGCCCCCGCCGAGTCGTCGCGCAGTCTCATCGCCGAACACGATCCCGGTGATTCCGCGGCCGAGGTACCCCGTCTGGTGCCCGAGTCGGCGGCCCTGCGGGAATTCGACGTCCCCACCGTCACCGACGACGGCCGGATGACCAAGGCCGGATTGCTCAGCCTGATCGTGCGGCATTCCGAGGTGGCCGTCGCCGTGGTCGACGAATTCCGCGACGTTGTCCTCTACAACCAGCGGGCCGTCGAACTGGGCATGGTCGCAGAGCACCTGCTCGCCGAACCGGTCTGGCAGGCGTCGCTGGTGGCGCTGGGTTCCGGCGAGGACGAACGATTCGACTTCGTGCCGCCCACCTCGACGCTGGGTTTCCTCTCGACCGGCCGCGCGGCCAAACGGACCGCGGAATCGGTGCGGTGCCTGGCCCGCGTCGGTGCCTACGGCGACGAGCGCTACGTGATGGTCTACGGCACTGACGACACTGAGAACCTGCGTGTGGAGGCCACTCGCCGCGACTTCGTCGCCAACGTGTCCCACGAACTCAAGACCCCGGTGGGGGCGATCGGGTTGCTCGCCGAGGCGATGCTGGAATCGGCCGACGACCCCGAATCGGTGGAGCACTTCGGTCGCCGCGTGGTCGCCGAGGCCCACCGGATGGGCAACATGGTCACCGAGCTCATCGCCCTGTCGCGACTCGAGGGCGGCGAAACCCCCGAGTTCACCCGCGTCGACGTCGACGAACTGATCAGTACCGCACTCGACCACGCCGCGATCAGCGCGGAGGCGGCCGGCATTTCACTGCGTTCCGACGACCCGATCCACGTGACGGTCCGCGGAGACCGCATGCTGCTGCTGACGGCGCTGAGCAATCTGATCGTCAACGCCATCGCCTACTCGCCGGCCAAGACGACCGTCTCGGTCAGTCGCCGGGTGACGACGATGAACGGGGTCTCGATGGTGTCGATCGCGGTCACCGATCGCGGCATCGGCATCGGCCCCGCCGATCAGCAACGAGTCTTCGAGCGGTTCTTCCGCGTCGACAAGGCCCGGTCACGCCTCACCGGCGGAACCGGTCTGGGCCTGGCCATCGTCAAACACGTCGCCGCCACCCACGACGGCAACATCAACCTGTGGAGTCAGCCCGGAACCGGCTCGACCTTCACCCTGTCCATCCCCCAGTCCAACCCCCGCAGTGACGCCGACGTCCACGACGCCACGCGGGTGGCGAATCCGTGAGACGACGTGCGGATCAGATCGCATGACCCGTCAGCCCGAACAAGTGAGGAGTAATTGGTGACGCACGTACTGATCGTCGAGGACGAGGAGTCGCTGGCCGACCCGTTGGCATTCCTGCTGCGCAAGGAAGGCTTCGAGGCCAGCGTCGTCAACGACGGTGCGCAGGCGCTGTCCGTATTCGACCGGATCAGCCCCGACATCGTGCTGCTCGACCTCATGCTTCCCGGGGTCCCCGGCACCGAGGTCTGCAAGGCGCTGCGCGCCCGGTCCAGCGTTCCGGTGATCATGGTGACCGCCCGCGACAGCGAGATCGACAAGGTCGTCGGACTCGAACTCGGCGCCGACGACTACGTGACCAAGCCGTATTCGGCACGCGAACTCATCGCCCGCATCCGGGCGGTGCTGCGCCGCGGCGGGGATGTCTCCGACGACGATCTGGCCTTGGTGGTGCTGGAGGCCGGTCCGGTGCGGATGGATGTCGAACGGCACACGGTGGCCGTCAACGGTGAGTCGATCACGTTGCCGCTCAAGGAGTTCGACCTCCTCGAGTATCTGCTGCGCAACTCCGGGCGGGTGCTCACGCGCGGTCAGCTGATCGACCGGGTGTGGGGTGCGGACTACGTCGGCGACACCAAGACCCTCGACGTGCACGTCAAGCGGCTGCGATCCAAGATCGAACCCGATCCGGCCTCGCCGAAGCATCTGGTGACCGTCCGCGGACTGGGCTACAAGTTCGAACCCTGATCGACCGATATGAACGCGGTGTGAGAGGTCGCTCGTGTCGATATACGACGCGAGGGACCGCTGACACCGCGTTGATATCGCTTGTCGGCGTGGCGGGACACCCCCCAACTCACATGGGTCCCGTGTCAGGCGGGTTCGATGTCGAGCAATTCGTACTTGATGTCGCTGCTGCGGCGGGTGGTCGCGGCGGTGGTGGCCGGATGCACGGCGACCAGCCCCAGTTCGTTGCGACGGCGGCAGGCGTCGGCGAGGACACCGTAGGCGGCGGCACCGATGAGTTCGGTGAGCTCCGGCTCATACGACTGCCACACCTGGGTGGCACCGATGTGCGCGTCGGGCGAACCCGAGCAGTACCACTTGAGGTCGTGGCCGCCCTCACCCCAACCGCGCCGGTCGTATTCGGTGATGGTGGTCTTGAGGATCTGGGTGCCGTCGGGCCGGTCCACCCAGTCCTGGACCCGGCGAACCGGAAGTTGCCAGCACACATCGGGTTTGACGGTCAGCGGCTCCAGTCCGCGGCGCAGCGCCATGGCGTGCAGGGCGCATCCCGGACCGCGGTCGAAATCCGGCCGGTTCAGAAAGATGCACGCGCCCTTGTGAAGTCGCGTCTTGAGGGCGGGTTCGTCGTCGATCTCGTCCTCGATCAGATAGCCGCGCGGCCCGAGGGGGTCCTTGCCAGAGCCCTTTTTGTAGAACTGCCAATCCTTTTCGGTGAGCAGCGACATCCCCTTGGCCAGACGTTTGCGGTCGTCCTTGTCCGACAGGTAGGCGCCGTGGGTGCAGCACCCGTCGCTTTCCCGGCCGTCGACGATGCCCTGACACGCCGGGGTGCCGAACACGCAGGTCCAGTGCGAACACAGCCAGGTGAGGTCGGCGTTGATGACGTGTTCGGCGTTCTCCGGATCGTTGAACTCATACCACTCACGCGGAAAATCGAGATCGACCTCGGGAGCAGGGGTGATCCGCTGGATGGGAAGGGACTTGGCCACGAAGACAACGGTAACCGCAGGGTGGCCAGGAGTGCGCAATCGCCGCCCCGGCGTGACGTCCCCGCGACATCCCGACGCCGCACACCGATCGGCCACCCGCGCGTAAAACGCAGGCGGCCCACCTCTTATCGTGTAACCGTGCGTTTAGGAGTCCTCGATGTGGGCAGCAACACGGTCCACCTGCTCGTCGTCGATGCCCACCGCGGCGGGCATCCCACCCCGATGAGTTCCACCAAGGCCGTGCTGCGTCTCGCCGAACACATCGACGGCCAGGGTCGCCTCGCCGACGGTGCCGCCGAACGGCTCGTCGACTCGATCGAGGAGTTCACCCTCATCGCGAAGAGTTCCGGCTGCCAGCAGATGATGGCGTTCGCCACCTCCGCGGTGCGCGACGCCACCAACTCCGACGCGGTGCTGGCCCGGGTGGCCGCCAAGACGGGCGTCACGGTCGAGGTCCTGTCGGGACGCGACGAGGCCCGCCTCACCTCGCTGGCGGTACGTCGCTGGTACGGCTGGAGCGCCGGACGGATCCTGGCCCTCGACATCGGTGGCGGGTCGCTGGAGATGTCCAATGGCGTCGACGAGGAACCCGACGTGGCGCTGTCGCTGCCGCTCGGCGCTGGCCGGGTGACCCGCGAGTGGCTGCCCGACGACCCGCCGGACCGCCGCCGGATCGGCGTGCTGCGGGACTGGCTCGACGCCGAGATGCGGCCCGTCGCCAAAGAACTCCTCGAACCCGGCAAACCAGATCTCGCGGTCGGGACGTCGAAGACCTTCCGGAGCCTCGCGCGACTCACCGGTGCCGCCCCGTCGGGTGCGGGACCGCGGGTCAAACGCAGCCTGACGGCCAGTGGTCTGCGCCAGCTCATCGCCTTCATCTCCCGGATGACCCGCGACGACCGCGCCGAACTCGAGGGGGTCAGCAGTGATCGTGCAGGTCAGCTCGTCGCCGGCGCTCTTGTGGCCGAGGCCGCTATGCGTGGCCTCGGGGTCGATACACTGGAAATCTGCCCATGGGCGTTGCGCGAGGGGGTCATCCTTCGTCGTCTCGATGCCGAGCCTACGGACGCATCCGATCCGGCTGCTTCCGGCCTCGAGGCCCGCGACGTCCGCTGACAGATGCGACACCGGTCGCGGGTGATCGGCTCGCCGGAGCCGGTCGCCGAGCTGAAGGACGGAGAACGCACTCGATGGCGAACGACACCCGACCGAACGAACCCGGATCCTCGGACGGGGGCCCACGCGACGATGCGACGGACTCGCGGCCGATCTCGGTGTCGGAGTTGCTGGCCCGCACGCAGGCCGCCGACGCCGGGTCCGCGTCGTCGACCGGCCGGTCGCGCGACGGCCGTGGTCGACGGCGAGCCGGCCGCAGCGGTGCCGTCTCGGTGTCCGAACTCACCGGTGAGATCCCCAAGGTGACCGGCCCGGCCGCCTACGACACCCCGAAGTCCGACACCCCGAAGTCCGACACCGCGCAGCCGGATACCCCGCAGTCGGGCACCGGTACGGCACCGGCCGCTGCGTCGACCCCGGCTCCCGCCGCGCCCGCTCCCGCATCGCCGGCCGGGCCGCCGACCGCCCCGTGGTCACCGTCGCCGGAATCCCGCTCGTTCCCGCGGGCCTCCAATCCGCTGGCCCGGCGCGGACCCGATGCGGTGCCCGCACCCGATCAGGCATCCCGCACACCGGCACCGACGGCACGCACGTCGAGTGGGATGCCCGGATTCGCCCCACCGCCGACCCGCGACTTCAGCTCCCGTGCCGTATCGGGTCGTCTCGGGTCCGAGTCGACGGACACCGGGTCTCCGAGCGAGGGTGCTCCGAAGCCGGCAGCGGCCGAGAACACCGCCAATGACGAGTTCGAACCGTCCAACGCGGTGACCGGGATCATCCCGGTGGTCGAGAGCGCCGACGAGGACATCGTCGACGAGGGCCACACCGGAGGCGGCGCCACCGAATCGTCCGAGAAGGCGCCCGCGAGCAGCAGATTCTCCGAGGTCATCGACGACGACTTCGAGGCCTACCGGTCGTTCGCCGACGTGGAACCCGAGGCCGAGGCTCCGGGCGGCGGCAAGAAGCGCCGCTGGTTCTCCCGCCGCACGAAGCCGGCCGCAGCCGCCGCGGCGGGAGCAGGCGGGGTGGCCGCCGCAGCAGCAGCGGCGAAAACTGGTTCCGCACAACAGGATTCAGCGGACACCAGTGTTGCGGCGTCGGAACCCGATGCCCTCGCCAAGGATCAACCCGACGATGTCGCCGCGGATGCGGTCACCGGCATCATCCCGATCGTCGACGGCCCGGAGATCGGCGAGGACGTCGTGATGGTCGACACCGACGACGTCGAGGGTGTGGATCTCGCGGGTCCGCAGGATCGCTTCGCCGAGATCATCGATTCCCCCGAGATCGACGCCGCAGACCCCGCGGCACCGGATATCGACGACGCGGACACCGAGCTTCCCGACACCGCCCCGGCCACCTCGGTGGACGTCACCGAAGACCTCGACGCCGCTGCGATCGAGACGGGGAACGGCGAACCCGCCGACACCGTCGCCGCCGGTGTGTCTGAGTCCGACGTGCCCGAGCCGGAATCCGACGACCTCGCCGACGATGAGGACGGTGACTCCGGGGTGAGCACCGCCGCCCTCGCAGCCGGCGGACTGACCGGGGTGGCCGGCGCCGCCGCGGCCGGTCGGGCACTGCGCAGCGACGACGAAGCCGACGAGACCGACACCGCCAAGAGCACCGGCGACGCGACCGGCAAGACCGGCGACGCCACCGCGAAGGCCGAGCAGCCGAAGAAAAAGAAGCGGGACAAGCGCAAGCCCGGGAAGAGCGAGTCGGACGGACACTCCCCGGCGCTGTCGTGGCTCGCCATCGTCGCCGAGGTCGTCGTGGGGCTCGTCGTCGGCGTCGGCCTGTTCTGGGGCTTCACCGAGCTGTGGCGCTGGAATCCGTACTTCGCACTGATCCTGGCCGTGATCGTCATCTTCGGCATCGTGACCTTCACCCATCTGGTGCGGCGCACCAACGACCTCGTCACGACGTTGCTCGCGCTCGCCGCCGGACTCATCGTCACGATGGGGCCGCTCGTGCTGCTGGCGACGTGACCGAGGCGTCGGGGCGCGCGCCCGTCGACCCGGTTCGCCCGGAGATCGCCATCGGGTTGTCCACGGCGTCGGTGTATCCGCAGAACACCGAGGCCGCCTTCGCCTACGCGGCCGAACTCGGATACGACGGGATCGAGCTGATGGTGTGGGGCGATCCGGTCAGCCAGGACATCCGCCACGTCGAATATCTGTCGAACAAGTACCAGGTACCGGTCCTGTCGGTGCACGCCCCGTGCCTGCTCATCTCGCAGCGGGTGTGGGGGCGTGATCCGATCGCCAAGTTGGCGCGGTCGACCGAGGCGGCGGAGGTCCTCGGCGCGGCGACGGTGGTCGTGCACCCACCGTTCCGGTGGCAACGCACCTACGTCGCGGCCTTCGACGACCTGGTGGGGGAGTTGTCGGAGTCCTCCGGCGTGGGGGTCGCGGTGGAGAACATGTTCCCGATGCGCGCGGACCGCGCGTTCGGCGCCGGAACGCGGTCGGCGCGTCGCCTCGCCCGCCGCGGCGGCACCCCCGGGCCGGCGGTCTCGGCCTTCGGCAAATCCATCGATCCCACCGACGACGGTTACGGTCACTACACCCTGGACCTCTCACACACCGCGACGGCGGGCACCGACGCGGTCGGCCTCTACGAACGCATGGGCACCAACCTGTCGCATCTGCATCTGGCCGACGGTTCGGGTGCGGCCACCGACGAACACCTGATCCCCGGCGACGGGACGCAGCCGTGTGCCGACGTGTGCCGGCGCATCGCCGACAGCGATTTCGCGGGCGCGGTGGTGTTGGAGGTCACCACGTCGTCGGCGCGGACCAAACCCGAGCGTCAGGCGATGCTGGCCCGTTCGCTAGATTTTGCCCGGCAACATCTCAAACGGGAGACGAGCCGCACGCGGTGATCCGCGGTGGTGAAGAGGGCGACATGACCGACAAGCTGGCCGAACTGCTGGATCTGCGGGTGATCGGGCCCGCGGCCGATCGTGGGGACGGCAGCGGTCCGTCGATCACCTACGGCGTCACGATCGACGACGCCTTCACCGTCGGACCGAAGGTGCACGGCGGCAGCATGCAGATGGTCATCGCCCGCGCCGCCCGGTTGGCCCTCGACGACCTCGCACCCGCGGATGCCCCGGACACGGCACTGTACACCGCCGACGTGGTGCCGGTGGCGATCTCCAGTGACTACCTCGCCGCGCCCGACCCGGCGCAGGTCGAGCTGACCGCGACGGTCCGCAAACGGGGCCGCACCGTCACCCTGGTGCACGTCGACCTCACCCAGAACGGCCGCGTGATGGTGTCGTCGTCGGTGACGCTGGCCCGCCCGGACACCGGGACGGCGCATCATTCGTCGCCGACGGTGCTCGACGACCTGCCCGTCGAACCGGCCGCCGACGCCATCTCCGTGGGCGAGACGCCGCTGTCGGACGTGATGCATCTGGGGCAGGCCCTGGACCTCGGTCTGGACCCGGCCACCTTCCCGGTGATCCGAGGGGAGAAGGGCGACCCGGTCATCCGGGGGTGGGCCCGCCCCCGTGACGCCGCACCCGACTCGTACTTCTCGGTGCTGGTGTGTGACATCTCGCCGCCGGTGGTGATGAACCTGGCGTTGTTCGGGTGGGCGCCGACCGTCCAGTTGACCACCTACATCCGTCGGGAACCGGCGTCGGGCTGGCTGCGGTTCGCCGCGACCACCGTCGAGGTCG
Source organism: Gordonia sp. NPDC003950 (assembly GCF_053605205.1). Taxonomy (NCBI): domain Bacteria; kingdom Bacillati; phylum Actinomycetota; class Actinomycetes; order Mycobacteriales; family Gordoniaceae; genus Gordonia; species Gordonia sp. NPDC003950. The sequence continues at coordinate 17,418 of NZ_JBSGIT010000030.1, forward strand.
GTGCCGGCATGTTCGAAGAAGACCATCTCGTGGTGGACTCGACGGGTGCTGTGGTGGCGCAGTCGCGTCAGCTCGCCCTCATCCCGCAACGGCAGCGGTGACCTGCACCGATCACCGCCCCACGCTCCTCCGACCTACCCGACGATCCGCCCGTCCACGGGCAGATCGCATCTGCAGAAAGGCTTTCCAGTAGTGAGCGAACGTATCGCGATCATCGGCGGCGGCAAGATCGGCGAGGCCCTGCTGGCCGGTCTGATCGCCGCCGGCACACCGGCCAAGGACCTCGTCGTCGTCGAGCGGGTCGCCGACCGCGCGGCCGAGATCGCCGACGAGTACGGGGTACTCGTGACCGAGGACGTGTCGGTGGCCGCCGAGAGCGCCCAGTATGTGTTCCTCGCCGTCAAACCCGACGACGTCGAGCCGGTCATGCGCAAACTCGCCGCCGCCGAGGACAACGCCGAATCCGAACGGGTGACGGTGTCGTTGGTGGCCGGTGTCCCGATCTCCAGGTTCGAGACGATCCTGCAGGCCGGATCGCCGGTGGTGCGGGTCATGCCGAACACCCCGATGCTGGTCAACGAGGCGATGTCGGCGGTGTCGGCGGGCCGGCACGTGGACGCCGAGCAGTTGCGCGCGGTCACCACGCTGCTCGGCAGCGTCGGCCGGGTGACGGTGCTGCCGGAGAAACTGATGGACGCGGTGACCGCGGTGTCGGGGTCCGGACCCGCGTACGTGTTCCTGCTGGCCGAATCGATGATCGATTCGGGTGTGGCGCTGGGGCTGACCCGCGCCCAGTCCACCGAACTGGTGGTGCAGACCATCCGCGGTGCCGGGGTGCTGCTCAGCGATTCCGGCCTGTCGCCGGTGGATCTGCGTGCCGCGGTGACCTCGCCGGGTGGCACGACCGCCGCCGCCATCCGTGAGCTGGAGACCCATGGTCTGCGTTCGGCGATGTACGCGGCCACGAAAGCGGCCTCGGATGTGAGCCGCGCGTCCGGACGCCGCGTCGACGGTGAGGGTGTGTAGCGGGGACCGGAATTGTCGACTATCGGCGCAATTCTGTCGGCAATGTCGAGCTGACATTGAGGGTTGCTGGCGCTGCCATGCCGGGCCATGTTTCCCACAATTAGTGGTCGTCGCGCCCGAAACCCCAGTATGTTGTGGGCGAGGACGCCCGAAATGGAATTTCCTGGCCACTCACGTCGCTTTTTTCACATCTGCCACGCTAAGCTCCTTTAAGCACGTGCGTGTCTGATGTCCGCCGGAGGGGAAGCCGGCGGCCGCGACGCGTGCTCCGGAGGTATGAGAATTTCATGACGCCTGCAGAGACTCCAGGAGACAGGTCGGCGGCCGGCAATGCCGGAGCCGGATCCCAGTTCCTCACCGTCGCAGAGGTCGCATCCCTGATGCGTGTGTCCAAGATGACCGTTTACCGCCTGGTGCACAACGGTGAACTGCCCGCGGTTCGCGTGGGTCGTTCGTTTCGCGTGCACGCCAAGGCCGTGCACGACTACCTCGAAACGTCCTACTTCGACGCCGGATAACACCGATCCCGCCCGACCGGCCCGGGGCCACCGGCGACCCCGGTGGCCCCGGGCGGGCATGTTCTCCTCCGCTGTGACCCGTCGGGATGCGATTTCTGTTCCGTGGGGTCGGGCCGGTAGTGTGGACAATCGGCTACCCGATCCGGCCCGCAGGCTCCCGGTGTCACCGGGGTGCTCAGCCATGTGGATGCACCGTTGTGGGTGCACCGCGTGCGGTGGCCGGCCCGCAGCATCCTGCGGGGTAGGAAGAACGTTGCACGTGAAGTGAGGAAGTACCCCGATGGGCTCAGTGATCAAGAAGCGCCGCAAGCGCATGTCGAAGAAGAAGCACCGCAAGCTGCTTCGCCGCACCCGCGTGCAGCGTCGCAAGCTCGGTAAATAGGCTCCGGCCCCGCGCGGGCACGACCGCCACGAGAACCCGCCCACGTGCGGGTTCTTGTCGTCGATGGGGGCGGTGACCCTGCCGCCGGGCACTGCGGCGAGCCGACCCGGGGCGCCCCGGCTAGCCTGGTCCCATGCCCGACTCCCCAGACCAGCTGCCCCGATCGGTTCTCGTGACCGGTGCGTCGACATTTCTCGGCGGCTACCTGGTGGCCCGGCTGGCCGCCAATCCCGAGATCGAGCGGGTGATCGCGGTGGACTCGCGGGTGCCCCGTAAGGACCTGATGCGCCGGATGGGTCGGGCGGAGTTCCTGCGTCTGGACATCCGACGGCCGGCCATCGCCAAGGCGATCGCGAACTACGAGGTCGACACCGTCGTCCACGCGGCCACCTCGATCATGGACACCGCGCCGCACTCCACCGCGATCAAGGAGTTCAACGTGGTCGGGGCGATGCAGGTGTGCGCGGCCGCGCAGCGCAGCCCGTCGGTGAAACGACTGATCCTGCGGTCCACCGCCATGGTCTACGGCGCGAGTGCAAGCGATCCCTCGCACTTCTCCGAGGAAACCCGGGCACGCCGCGAACCCACCCGCAGCTACGGTCGTGACCTCCTCGACGTGGAGGGGTACGTGCGCGGGCTCGGCCGTCGACGCCAGGACATCGAGGTGACCATCCTGCGGCTGCAGGCCATGCTGGGCCCGCGGATCAACACCCGGATGGGCTCGCATCTGTCGCTGCCGGTGGTGCCCACCGTGTTCGGGTTCGCGCCGCGGCTGCAGTTCCTCCACGAGGAGGATGCGCTCGCGGCGATGGAGCATGTGACGCTGGTGAGCCGGCCGGGCACCTACAACGTCGCCGGTGACGGCGTCGTGACACTCGCGCAGGCGGTGCGCCGGGTGGGCCACGTCCCGCTACCGGTGCCGGGCCGCCTGCTCGCACCGATCACCGGCGTTTTGCAGGATCCTCGATCGGCCAAACTTCGAAGTTCCCAAACTGAATTCTTGACTTACGGGCGGGTTTTGGACACCACCCGAATGCGGACCGAACTCGGGTTTGCACCGCGTTTCACCACAATGGAGACCCTGGATGATTTCATCGCCCGTGGCGGGGTGAATCCTGTTGTGAGCGCGGCGAGTTGGCGTGGACTGGAACGGCGCGCGGTGTCTCTCGCACTGGCGCTTCGGTGATTCGTCGCCAACCCGCGGGATGGGAATCGACTTGTGTGGCAGGAGTTGTCGGCTTCGCCCAATACGGGGACGCGGCTGCGAAACGCTGCCGCGTTCCGTATCATGAGGTCTCTACGTGTCGGGGCGTCGAAAGGCTCGTTTCCGGTGCATTGTCGCGTCGAATGAAAATTTTCTCTGAAATGGAAGAGTGGGGTGAGAGCGTGGCCGGTGGTTCGGTACCCGATACGCGCACCGCGAAGGTCATTCAGCTCTACGCGAGCTCAGGGGGGCATGGTGGTCGAGGTTTCGACGCGGGCAAGGGACGCCACCCGAGTCAGCAGGTCGCCCATCCCCGGCGGCCCGGCCCGATCACCCATCCCAACACCGACGGCTTCGGCAGTTCGCCGGCCTCGGTGACACCCATCAGCGACGAGGTGGTCGTCGACGACGGCCTCGGCGTCGAGCATCAGGTGCGCTCGTCGCCACTGTTCAGCCTCGGTGGGATCCGCAGTGCCGTTGCCGATTCACTCACTGCCACAGCAGGTTTCATTCGCGAGCGGATGACCGGTGATTACGAGATCGACGATTTCGGATTCGATCCGCACTTCACCGAGGCGGTCTGGTTGCCTGCGGTGCGCCAGCTGTATCAGAAGTGGTTCCGCGTCGAGGTCACCGGCATCGAGAACCTGCCCGTCGAGGGTGGTGCGCTGCTCGTCGCCAACCACGCCGGCACCATCCCGGTCGACGCGATCATGACCTCGGTGGCCGTCCGCGACAATCATCCGACCGGTCGCCATCTTCGAGTTCTGGCCGCCGATATGGCTTTCGACACCCCCGGTGTCAGTGAGGCCGCGCGCCGCATCGGCGCCACCCTCGCCTGCACCAGCGACGCCGACCGCCTGCTCCGGCAGGGTGAACTCACCGCGGTGTGGCCGGAGGGCTACAAGGGGATCGGCAAGCTGTACAAGGACCGCTACAAATTGCAGCGGTTCGGGCGCGGCGGATTTGTCACGACGGCTTTGCGCAACGCCGTCCCGATCGTCCCGGTCTCGATCGTCGGATCCGAGGAGATCTACCCGATGATCAGCGACCTGAAGCCGCTTGCGCGGGTGCTGGGACTGCCGTACGTGCCGATCACCCCGTTGTTCCCGTGGCTCGGTCCGCTCGGCGTCATCCCGCTGCCGTCCAAGTGGCACATCCACTTTGGGCGTCCCATCGAAACCGACGGATACGATGCCTCCTCGGCCGAAGACCCGATGGTGGTCTTCGACCTCACCGACCACGTCCGCGAGGACATCCAGCAGACGCTGTTCCGGATGCTGTCGCGGCGCGGAAGCGTGTACTTCGGCTGAGCGCGTGACCCGAGCGTCGCGGTGCGCGCTACTGTGACAGGCATGAGTTTTGACGCCGATCTCGGCCCCGTCGACGTCGTCGTTGTTCGATTCCCGACCCTGCCGATTCCCGCGTCGGGATTCGATCTGCTCGACGATCGCGTCTCCTCCGGCCGGGTGAACGTCCTCGACATCGAGTTCGTCTCCCGCTCCGCCGACGGCGCGGCCATCCGGCTCGACGCCGGCACCGTCGGCCTCGAGACGCTCACCGGAGCCGACAGTTCTCTGATCGATGAGGGCGGCATTGCCACCGCCGCAACAGAACTCGCCGACGTTGAGGCCGCCGCGATCGTCGTCTACGAGGATCTGACCTTCCTTGCGGTGATCGGGGCGATGGGCCGCCGACGGCGGGTCGATCATCACCAAGGGACCTGTGCCGGTCGACGATCTGATCGGCGCGCTCGACGCCGCCGAAGGGAACCGAGCATGAGTTTGATCCGCACCGCCACCCGCGCCGCCGTCGCGAGCTCGGTTCACGACCGGGTTCAGCGTCGCCAAAAGCAACGCTCGGCGCAGCAGGCACCGGCCCGACCTGCGGTGCCGCAGCCGGCGCCGGTCCAGGCCGCCGAATCGGCCGCCGCCGCCCCCACGACGGCTCTGATGAACGACCTCACCTCGTTGCGACCGGCCGGCGTGGTCACCGACGCCGAGTTCGCCGACATCTCGTCTATCTTCGGCTGATCAGGAGGACAATGTGCGTGCAGTCATCTGTCACAAGGGCGAACTGACGGTGCAGGAGGTCGACGCACCCGAACCCGGCAAGGGGGAAGTGCTGCTGCGGGTCCGGCGGGCCGGGATCTGCGGCTCTGATCTGCACGCACGATCCGATGGCGACGAGACCGCCGACCTGGCCGCCGAGATCGGCTATCCCGGCTTCATGCGGTCGGAACAGTCGGTCATCCTGGGCCATGAATTCGTCGGTGAGGTGGTCTCCTACGGACCGGGATGCCGCAAGAAGTGGGCGCCGGGGACCGCGGTGGTGTCGCTGCCGATGCGCCGGCACGACGGCCAGCCGCATCTCACCGGTCTCGATGAACTCGCGCCCGGCGCCTTCGCCGACTTCGTCGTCGTCGCCGAGGACATGACGATGGATGTGCCGCACGATCTTTCGCTGGACGAGGCGGCGCTCACCGAACCGCTGGCGGTGGCCTACCACGCGGTGCGACGCGGGGAGGTGGGACGCCGCGACGTCGCCACCGTGATCGGTTGCGGCCCCATCGGACTCGCGGTCATCGCGATGCTCAAGGCGACCGGGGTGCGCACGGTGATCGCCAGCGACCTGACCGCCGGACGCCGCGAACTCGCCCGCCGCGTGGGTGCCGACGTCGTCGTCGACCCAGGCGTCGAGTCACCCTTCGACATCACCGCCGAGAAGGGCCGCTACGTCTCGACGGTGCCCCAACTGTTCGACGCGGCCTTCGACGGGATGCGTACCCTACGCCGGATTCCGTTGGTGCCGTGGGCATCGGTGTTCCACCTCGCCGACCGCCTCGGGGCCACGCCGACGGGGCCGGCGATCTTCGAATGTGTCGGCGTGCCCGGCATGATCGAGCAGGTGCTCACCGCCGCGCCGTTGCGGTCGAGGATCATCGTCGTCGGCGTGTGCATGCAGGCCGACCGCATCCGGCCGGCGATGGCCATCAACAAGGAACTCGACCTGCGTTTCGTGTTCGGCTACGACCCGGCCGAATTCCACGACACCCTGCAGATGATCGCCAAACGCGAGGTCGACGTCCGCCCACTGATCACCGCGACCATCGGCCTCGACGGAGTGGCCGAGGCCTTCGACGTGCTCGGTGCGGCCGAACAGCATGCGAAGATCCTCATCGATCCGGCCAGTGAGGTCAGCGCGCTCTCGTAGCGTTTCGGCAGATCAGCGCTTACGCAACAGCTTCGTCGCCGCTGCCGCGGTGCCGCCGGCCGCGCCGATCACCAAAGCCGTTCCGGCGCCGTACTTTGCGGCCTTGCGGGCGGTGCGGAAGTCATACATCTCCCAGCCGCGGACCTTCGCGACGTCACGCAGGTCGGCATCGGGGTTGATGGCGACGGCCGTGCCCACCAGCGACAGCATCGGCACGTCGTTGTGCGAGTCGGAGTAGGCGGTGCACCGTTTGAGGTTGAGTCCCTCGCGAATCGCCAACGCACGCACGGCATGTGCCTTACCGGGACCGTGCAGGATGTCACCGACGAGGCGACCGGTGAACACACCGTTGCGGCTCTCGGCAACCGTGCCCAGTGCACCGGTCAGGCCCAGGTGATCGGCGATGGTCTGGGCGAGTTCCACCGGGGTGGCGGTGACCAGCCACACCTGCTGCCCGGCATCGAGGTGCCGCTGCGCCAAAGCCCGTGTGCCCGGCCAGATCTTGTCGGCGATGTACTCGTCGAAGATCTCCTCGCCGAGTTCGGCGAGCTCGGCGGTGGGGCGTCCGGCGATGAAACTCAACGCCTTCTCGCGGCCCTCTGCGACGTCGTTGGCGTTCTCCTTGCCGGTGATCCGGAACTTCGCCTGCGTCCACGCGAAATCGAGAATGTCGCCGTAGGAGAAGTACTTTCGGGCGGCGAGGCCACGCGCGAAGTGCACGATGGAGGCGCCTTGGACCAGGGTGTTGTCGACGTCGAAGAATGCCGCCGCGGTCAGATCGCGTGGCACCTCGGGTTCGGTGTCGGCCGGTGGCCGGGTCCGCAGGGTGTCCAGGGCGGCCTTGGCGCTGGCCTCACCGGCGAGCGACTGCCGCAATTCCTGTGCGGTCTGCCGGAACCGTCCGCCGGCGGCGCTGGCCCGCTCGGTCAGCCACGCGGTGACCCGATTGCTCTCCTCGTCGGGATCGTGCGGTTCGTCGGCGTCGTCGTGGTCGTCGTCCGCGGCGGTCGAACCCCCGTCGACACGGTCGGCGTGTGCCTCCCAGTCGTCGGCCGAAGGTTCGGCACCCTCGGCCTCGACGGGCGCGGACACCGGTGACTCCGACGGCCCCGAGTCCGAGGCCTCGTCGGAGCCCGGGACGCCGACCGGATTCGTGTCACCGTCCGAGGACACACCCACAGTTCACACCTCCGATACGGCCCTGTGCGGGCGGTTGGGGCTCGACCCCTACAGCCTAGCGGGGCTGTCAGACTGGACCGTGCAGCCGGGCGTGCCGACGCCCACCGAACCCTCGCCGCGACCGGAGGTCCCCATGCCGATCACCCTGCTCAGCCGCGCCGGATGTGCCGCGTGTGTCGGTGCACGTACCGACCTGGAACGGATCTGCGCCGATTTCGGTGAACCGGTCGAGGTCGTCGACGTCGACGCCGCCGCCGAGGCGGGCGATCCGAGTCTGCGCGCCGAATTCGGTGACCGGCTGCCGGTGATCCTGCTCGACGGTGAGGAACACGGCTACTGGGAGGTCGACGAACCGCGCCTGCGCGCCGACCTGACCGCTCGGGCCGCGCGTCACGACGCCTGAGACGCCTGACCGGGTTCCGGGTCCCCCGCTCCGTTGACAGCGCTCTCGTCCGCATTGACAGCGCTCTAGTCCGCACTGACAGCGCTCCCACCGGATGTGACGTCGCCCGCCCGCGTTGCGAAATCGTCGTCGGCGGGGTAGTGGCGGGGGCGTACCCCGTCCGGTATACGCTGATCGACATTCGACGCGGGCACGCCACGGCTGCCCGCCTGGCGGACGGAAGCGGGTGTGCGGCAGTGAGCGTCGGTTCGGTATCCGGTGACATCCCCGACCCCACCGTCGCCCGTCTCGCCGCCTATCTGCACGTCCTGCGGTCCTTCTCCCAGCGCGGCGTCGTCGTCGCCTCCAGCGGCCAGCTGGCCACCGCTGCGGGGGTCAATCCGGCGATCCTGCGCAAGGATCTGTCCCACGTCGGCGCCAACGGGGTGCGCGGCGTCGGATACGACGTGAGCAAACTGACCGCGCGGATATCGAACGCGCTACACACGGACGTCACGGTGACGGTCGCCCTCGCCGGCGCCGGTCGCCTCGGACGCGCCCTGCTCACCCACACCGGCTTCGGCCGCGGATTCGAGGTGCGCGCCCTCTTCGACGACGATCCCGACGTCGTCGGCACCGTACTCGACGATGCGACACCGCAGGTCCGGGCCCTCGAGGCGATCGCCGAGGTGTGTTCGGATCCGATGGTCGGGCCGGTGGAGATCGGGGTGGTGGCCACCGCCGACGACCAGGCCCAGACGGTGGCCGACGCGTTCACCCGCGTCGGCGTCCGGCAGCTGCTGAACGTGACGCCGGTGAGCCTTGTGGTGGACTCCGATGTCGTCGTCCGGCAGGTTGATCTAGCCTTGGAACTACAGGTGCTGGCCTTCACCGCGTCACGGACCCCGGTCGCGGAGCGTCAGGGCCGGGATTTGCGTGCAGTGGTGGACCGATAGGCGATGAAAACGGTGGCGGCGTGAGTGTCTTGTTGTTCGGTGTCTCGCATCGAAGTGCACCAGTGGAGGTGCTCGAGCGAATCGCGGTCTCCGACCACGAACGGCCCAAGCTCGTCGACGAGCTCCTGAGCTCGCGGGCGATCAGTGAGGCGATGCTGGTCTCGACGTGCAATCGCGTCGAGATCTACGCCGTCGTCGACGCCTTCCACCCCGCCCTCGAGGCCGTCGGCAACGTCGTCGGCGAGCACTCCGGCATGACCATCAACGACCTCACCAGCCACGCCTACGTCCGGTACTCCGAGGCGGCCGTCGAGCATCTTTTCACCGTCGCCGCCGGCCTCGACTCGCTTGTCGTCGGTGAGCAGCAGATCCTCGGGCAGATCCGCAACGCCTACCTCGACGCCGACTCCAACCACAGCACCGGACGCGTGCTGCACGAACTCGCGCAGCAGGCCCTGCGCGTCGGTAAGCGGGTGCACACCGAGACCGGCATCGATCGCGCGGGCGCGTCGGTGGTGTCGGTGGCGCTGCATCGCGCCCAATACCTGCTGGCCGGCGCATCCGGGTCGAGCGACGAGCCGGCCATGCGCTCGGCGGTGGTCGTCGGTGCCGGCGCGATGGGGGGCCTGGCGACCGCACACCTGGCCCGCGAAGGTGTCCGCAGCATGGTGGTGGTCAACCGGACCGTTGCCAACGCCGAACACCTCGCCGGCAACATCACCGCCAACCACGGCATCGAGGTGCGCGGCGTCGGATTCGACGACCTGCCCGCGGTGATGGCCGACGCCGACGTCGTCGTCGCCTGCACCGGGTCGGTCGGTTCGGTGGTCGGCGTCGGTGACGTGCATTCGGCGCTCGCCGCCCGCGGGACCGCCGGAAACGCCGGGAAACCGCTGGTCATCTGCGATCTCGGGTTGCCACGCAATGTCGATCCGGCGGCCGCGCGGCTGCCCGGTGTGCATGTCGTGGACATCGCCGGGCTGCGTGGCATGACCGAGGCCAAGGCCGCCGAGGACGACACCCTCGCCGCCCGGTCGATCGTCGCGGGTGAACTCGCCGACTACCTGACCGCACAACGTCAGGCCGAGGTCACGCCGACCGTCGCGGCCCTGCGGCAGCGCGCAGCCGACGTGGTGGAGGCCGAGATCCTGCGCCTGGAGACCAAACTTCCCGGACTCGACGATCCGCAACGCGACGAGGTGGCCAAGGCGGTGCGACGCGTCGTCGACAAGCTGCTGCACGCGCCGACGGTGCGCGTCAAGCAACTCGCGTCGACCCCGAACGGTGACCACTACGCCGAGGCGCTGCGTGAGCTCTTCGAGCTCAAGCCGGGTGCCGCCGAGGCCGTCAGCGCCCCCGAGTCCGGGCTCGCAGAGTCCGGCGATCGGGGCATCACCGCATCGGAGCAGGCAGAACAGTGACCGACACCGACACCCGGGCCGTCATCCGCGTCGGCACCCGGGGCTCCCTGCTGGCCCGCACCCAGACGCAGACCATCGTCGACGCGCTGATCGCCGCCGGGCATCCGGCCGAGCCGGTGATCATCAAGACCGCGGGCGACGCCTCGGCCGCACCGGTCGCCGAGATCGGCGTCGGGGTGTTCACCACCGCGCTGCGCGACGCGCTGCACAACCGCGAGATCGACGTCGCCGTGCACTCGTACAAGGACCTGCCGACCGCACCCGATCCGGGGCTGGTGATCGCGGCCGTCCCACCCCGCGAGGATCCCCGAGATGCGCTGGTCAGCAAGGGTGGGCAGGTCCTCGGTGAACTCCCGCCCGGGTCGACGATCGGCACCTCCGCCCCGCGACGGGCGGCACAGCTTAAAGCATTGGGTCTCGGTTTGGAAATCCGCCCCCTACGAGGCAACCTAGATTCTCGGTTGGGCAAAGTCGCCAGCGGCGAACTCGATGCGGTCGTCGTCGCGCGGGCCGGGCTCGTACGAATCGGAAGGGCCGACGAGGTCACCGAGGCGTTCGATCCGGTGGTCCTGTTACCGGCTCCGGCGCAGGGCGCGTTGGCCGTGGAGTGTCGCAGCGACGATGCCCAACTGGTGAGAACTCTCGCCGAGTTGGACGACGCGTCCACCCGTGCGTCGGTCGACGCCGAACGTGCGGTGCTCGCGGCCCTGGAGGCCGGGTGTACCGCTCCGGTCGGAGCGATCGCAGAGGTGGTCGAATCGCTCGATGACGACGGGCGCATCTTCGTCGAACTGTCGCTGCGTGCGGCGGTGGCGGCCGAGGACGGATCCGATGTGATCCGCGCTTCGGTGGTGGGTCCGGTGGAACGTGCCGACCAGCTGGGCAGGGATCTCGCGGCCGAACTGCTGGAACTGGGAGCAGGCGAACTCGTCGACTCTCCCTAGTTCCGGCAAGGAACACACAGCCCTCACCGTACGAGGGCAGGAGAGTGCGAACGCATGAGCCGTACGACCAAGAAGGCCACTCCGGGGCGGATCTTTTTCGTGGGGTCCGGGCCCGGGGACCCAGACCTGCTGACCGTGCGGGCGCGGAGTGTCATCGCCTCCGCGACCACGGCCTACGTCGACCCGGATGTCCCCGCCGCCGTGGTGGCGATGATCGGCGGGGCGCACCGTCCCGAACCCGCCGACTCCGGCCGCCGGGCCGCCGCCAAGACACCCAAGAACGAGACCGGCGACGACGCGCCGGCCACCGACGTCGCGCCGACGCCGGAGGAGACCGAGGAGCAGGTCGTCCATCCTGCGCTCGGCGATCCCGGCGAGGTCGCCAAGACCCTGGTGGCGGCCGCCAAGGCCGGCGACGACGTGGTGCGCGTCGTCTCCGGTGACCCGCTGACCACCGATTCGGTGCTCACCGAGGTGCACGCGGTGGCACGCACCACCATCACCTTCGAGGTGCTGCCGGGTCTGCCGGCCGCATCGGTGGTGCCGAGCTACGCCGGCATGCCGCTCGGTTCGAGCCACACCCAGGCCGACGTGCGCGCCGAGGGCGTGGACTGGGCCGCGCTGGCCGCCGCCCCCGGCCCGCTGGTGCTGCACGCCACGTCCGGGCATCTGGCCGAGACCGCGAGCGCACTGACCGAACACGGCCTCGCCCCGCAGACACCGGTGGCCATCACCGTCAACGGCACCACCTGCGGGCAGCGCACCATCGAGGCCACCCTGGTCACGCTCAACGAGTTGGGTAACGCGTTGTCCGGACCGTTGATCCTCACCGTCGGCAAGGTGGTGACCCAGCGCGGCAAGCTCTCCTGGTGGGAGTCGCGGTCGCTGTACGGCTGGACCGTGCTGGTGCCCCGCACCAAGGATCAGGCCGGCGACATGAGCGATCGCCTCGTTTCGCACGGTGCCATCCCCAAGGAGGTGCCCACCATCGCGGTCGAGCCGCCCCGCAGTCCGGCCCAGATGGAAAGGGCCGTCAAGGGTTTGGTGGACGGCCGGTACCAGTGGGTGGTGTTCACCTCCACCAACGCGGTGCGCGCGGTGTGGGAGAAGTTCGCCGAGTTCGGTCTGGACGCGCGAGCCTTCTCCGGCGTCAAGATCGCCTGCGTGGGCGAGGCGACCGCCGAGCGGGTGCGCGCCTTCGGGATCAACCCGGAACTGGTGCCCTCGGGTGAGCAGTCCTCCCTCGGCCTGCTCGAAGACTTCCCGCCGTACGACGACGTCTTCGACCCGGTGGATCGAATCCTGTTGCCGCGCGCCGACATCGCCACCGAAACCCTCTCGGAGGGGCTGCGTGAGCGGGGCTGGGAGATCGACGACGTCACCGCGTATCGCACCGTGCGCGCGGCCCCGCCGCCCGCCGAGACCCGCGAGATGATCAAGACCGGTGGCTTCGACGCGGTGTGCTTCACCTCGAGTTCCACCGTCCGCAATCTCGTCGGTATCGCCGGAAAACCGCACGCGCGCACCATTGTTGCGTGCATCGGGCCCAAGACCGCGGAGACCGCAACGGAATTCGGGCTGCGCGTGGACGTGCAGCCGGAATCCGCGTCGATCCCCGACCTCGTCGACGCGCTCGCCGAGCACGCCGCCCGGTTGCGGGCCGAGGGGGCCTTGCCGCCGCCGCGCAAGAAGTCCCGGCGGTCGCGGTCCTAGGGGGTCGGTGATGGCTCCGGTGATCCGTCCCCGACGTCTGCGCACGAGCGCCGCGATGCGGCGACTCGTCGCCGAAACCGTGCTCGCGCCCAGCGATCTGGTGCTGCCGATGTTCGTCGCCGACGGCATCGACGCGCCGCGGGAGATCTCGTCGATGCCCGGGGTGTATCAGCACACGCTCGACTCCCTGCGCAAGGCCGCCGACGAGGCGGTCCGCGCCGGAGTCGGCGGGCTGATGCTCTTCGGGGTGCCCGCAGCGGCGGCGAAGGATGCGTGCGGTTCCGGTGCCGATGATCCCGACGGCGTGCTCAATCGTGCTCTGGCGGTACTGCATTCGGATCTCGGTGACTCGACGGTGCTGATGGCCGACACCTGCCTCGACGAGTTCACCGATCACGGCCATTGCGGCGTCCTCGACGACGCCGGCCGCGTCGACAACGACGCGACCCTCGATCGCTACATCTCGATGTCGTTGGCGCAGGCCCGATCCGGCGCTCACCTGCTCGGTCCGAGCGGCATGATGGACGGTCAGGTCGCCGCGATCCGCGCAGCCCTGGACGCCGAAGGATTCACCGACACCGGCATTCTCGCGTACGCGGCGAAGTACGCGTCGGCGTTCTACGGTCCCTTCCGCGAGGCCGTCGGATCGTCGTTGCAGGGCGATCGGCGCACCTATCAGCAGGACGGTGCCAACCGCATCGAGTCGCTGCGCGAGGTGCGCCTGGACCTCGACGAGGGCGCCGACATCGTCATGGTCAAACCCGCGATGAGCTACCTCGACATCGTCCGCGACGTCGCCGAGATGGCAGACGTGCCGGTCGCCGCGTACCAGATCTCCGGTGAGTACTCGATGATCACCGCCGCCGCCGAACGCGGCTGGATCGACCGCGACGCCGCCATCGCCGAATCGCTGCTCTCCATCAAGCGGGCCGGCGCGAAGATCATCCTGACCTACTGGGCTGCCGAGGTCGCTGCCGCGCTGCGCTGACAGCGCTCTGTTCCGCACTGACAGCGCTCTGTGGTCGGATCTGTCCCTGATTTCAGCATCGGATGAGCGCTGTCAACGTCGACGAGAGCGCTGTCAACGATGACGTGAGCGCTGTCAACGATGACGTGAGCGCTGTGAACGTCAATGAGAGCGCGGTCAACGTGGAGGCGAGAGCGCTGTCAGCAATGAGGCGGGCGCTGTCAGTGGTGACTCGAGCGCGTTCATTACCCTGGAAGGTATGTCTTCATCCACCGACCCGGGCGGCAGCTCCAGCCTGGGCAGCGACGATCGGCAGGGCGGAAAACCCAAGATCGTCGAGTCGATCGTCATCGCGTCCGAACTGTGGATCGTGGTGCTGCTCGGACACATCATCACCACGATCGCCACCTATGGCCAGACGCTGGACGCCTACGTCGATTTCGCCAGGTCCAGCTACGGTGAGGGCACCGAGGAGTACAACCTCGTGACGTCGTCGGGTCTGGTGATCACCACCATCGTGATCACGTTGATCGTCGAGATCGCGGTTGCGGTCACTCTCCTCCTCCTGACCCGCAAGGGCTACAACTGGGCGCGATTCCTGCTCGGTGCGTTGAGCCTGTTCCTGGTGATCACCACGTTCTTCTCGCTCTTCGGCGATGTCCACCCGACGTGGGCGATGGTGCCCAACGTGATCGGCGGTGTCGCCGCACTCGGCGCGGTGGTGTTGCTTCTTCGCCGCGAGTCCGACACCTACTGCAAGAAGATGGCGCAGTGGCGTCGCGCACCGCGCATCTCGGCGGCGCCGCCCTATCCGCCCATTCCAGGCCAGGGCAACCCGCAGGCGGGCGCGTATCCGCAGCCGGGCGCGTATCCCCAGCCCGGCGCATACCCGCAATCGGGTCCGTATCCGCCGCCCTACGGCTACGCCCCACCCGGCTACGGGCCGCCACCCACCGGCAACCCAGGCCCCGGATATCCGCCATACCCCGGTCAGCCGCCGCAGCCACCGACCCCGAGTCCCCCGGAGCAGCAGCAGCCTTCCGCCGCAGACGACCCACGGAACGAGCGCGGGGGTGCTTCACTCAGTAAGGAGTCACCCGGCAGCACGTCGTCCGACGCCAACCCATCCGTCGACCAGACCGAAGGAGATCAGTCCCGTGACCAAACCTGATCCCGCCCAGCGCCCGAACGTAGTGGTCTGGGCCTACCGCTGCTGGCTGGTTGCGGGCGGGCTGCTGGCTGCGCTCGGTGCGGCCTACATCCTCATGGGAATCTTCGTGTTCGTCGAAACCCTCGTTCCGGTCGGCGCCGGAGTGCTGGTGGCCGCGGTTGGCGTCGCCTACATCCTGCTGGGCTCCAAGACCTACACCGGCGACGAACGCTGGCGCTCCTCGCTGGCGGCGTTGACCCTGGTCGTCGTGATCATGCTGCTGGTCCTGAGCTTCCTGTCGTTCTGGCTGGCCATCGCCCTGCTCCCCGCGATCCTCGGCCTGCTGGGATCGCTGCTGGCCTACCGGCCCGCCGGCGATGCCTGGTTCACCGGTAAGCAACCGGTCACCACCGCGCCCGCGAAGAAGGGCGCACACCTCAAGAAGCGGGGGAAGAAGACCCGGTGACCGCAGACCGGTCGCAGGAGCCCGACGAGTCGGGTGACCCGGACGACGCTGGTTCTCCGGACGACGCTGGTTCTCCGGACGACGCTGGTTCTCCGGACGACGCCGATTCTCCGGACGACGCCGACACCGCAAAAGACACGGATTCCCCAGACGACACCGAATCGTCCACACCCACCCCGATCCCCGACAACCCCGGCGAGGTGCTGTTCTACGAGCCCGGCGGCAGCTGGTGGGTGGTGGCCGTTGGTCCCGTCCTCATCGCGGCGGTCCTCGGCATGGAGATCGCCGGCCCGGGGCAGGTGCACTGGCTGGTCATCGGCATCTTCGGCCTGATCATCGTCGGATTCTCCGTCATCCAGGTCGTCGCGGCCCGCAAGCACGTGACCGTCGAGCTCACCGAGATGACGCTGCAGCAGGGCACCAAGATTCTCGCCCTGGCCGACATCGATGAGATCCACCCTGCCAACAACGGTTCCGAACACCAGAAGTGGGAAAGCGCCCCCGCGCTCGGCGAGTTGCACGGTGTCCCCCGGCGACGGACCGGTGTGGGAGTCACTCTCGCCGACGGCAGCCTCGCTCAGGCGTGGGCGCGCGACGTGGAACGCTTCCGGAACGAACTCACCGAGGCGCACCTCGCGGTCAAGCTCGGCTTGCCGCCGCGCGGGACGGGCTCATAGGGGTGCGTCCGGAACCTCCGGCGAACGACCGGTCCGACGACGGGTTGGCCGATTCCGACTGGAATCGCACGCAGCGCTCGGAGACTGGCACCCAACGCCTCGACCGCAACTGGTCGTCGCTGCTGCAGGAACTGCGGGTGGCGCAGACCGGCGTTCAGGTGCTCACCGCATTCCTGCTGACCCTGCCGTTCCAGTCCCGATTCGACGTCCTCGACCACGGCATGCGGATCTTCTACCTTGCGGTCGTGGCGTGCGCGGTCGGGTCCACCGTCCTGCTCGTCACCCCGGTGGCATTGCACCGGGCACTGTTCCGCAGGCATCGCCTGCCCACTCTTGTCCCGTGGGCGCACCGGATCGCCTATGTCGGCCTGCTCTTCCTGGGTGTCGCACTCAGCGGCAGCATGGTCGTGGTGTTCGACGCGACCGTCGGTCGGGTTCCGGCGCTCGTGGCGGGTGGGTGCACCCTCGCGGTGTTCGCGGCGTTCTGGCTGGTTTTTCCGTTCGTGCTGCGCCGCGGGTCCGACCGACCCGGCCGGTGCGATGAGCGACCTCGATGACGGTCAGCGCACCTGGGCGGGTGGTCCCGGGCGTGTGAGCGGTGGAGCTTCGTCGAGGTGACAGGTCACCCGTTCTCGATCATCGGCGCCACCATCAACTGCTCCGGGATCCCGAAGGCGTCCACCAGGACCCCGGCATACGGCCGCAGTTCGAGGCACAGTTCGTTGACGCCGCGCCGGATCGCCTTGGCCCGCTCCACCGACACGTGTCGGTGCATCAGGAACCACGACAGATCCTCCTCGAGCGCCGAGTAGACGAACAGGTCGCAGACCTTGCCCAGGAGTTCCGCGGTCGACTTGGAGTCGCAGTCGTTGATGGCCTCGATGAACGACTCCAGTACCACCCGTTCGGTATGTGCCCGACCCACTTTCAGCAGATGATCCTGTGCATTGTTGAACACCTCGAAGGCGTCGTTGTCGTCACCCAACGCGCGCCGCAGACGCTGCGCGCAGGTCCGCACCAGATGATCCTCACGATTGCGGAACAGGCGGATCTGGGTGCCGCGGTTGGTCAGATTCGACTTCTCCGGATCCTCGTCGGAGCTCTCCAGCAGCGTCTGCACCACCTGCCGGGCCGCGGTCTTCTCGACGACGACGTCGCGCGCCATGCCGGCGATGAACCGCACCCATCCGCCCGCCGAAAGGCCTTGCACGTCATCGGCATACGCCGACAGCAACTCCTTGGCCACCAACTGGGTCAGGACGGTGTTGTCGCCCTCGAAGGTGGTGAACACGTCGATGTCGCCACGGATGATCGCGATCTGATTCTCGTCGAGATAGCCTGCACCGCCGCATGCTTCGCGACTGACGTTGATGGCGTGGGAGGCGTGCCAGGTGGCGTACGCCTTCAAACCGGCTGCGGCGCCCTCGAGTTCACGTTGCCGCCCGGCGTCGGAATCATCCGGCGCGGCCGACTGTACCTCATGCAGTTCGGCGGTCAGCTCGTTCTGCGTGCACGCGATCGCATACGACTTCGCGATGAGCGGCAACAACTTCCGCTGATGCCCCAGGTAGTCCAGGACGGTGATCTCCGAGTCGCTGTCGGGGGCCTCGAACTGCTTGCGTACCAAGCCATAACGGGTCGCCAGCGCCAGTGCCTTACGGCCCGCGGCACCCGCCGTCGCGGCCACCGACACCCGGCCGCGGATCAGGGTGCCGAGCATGGTGAAGAAGCGCCGGTTGGAGTTCTCGATGGGGGAGCGGTAGGTGCCGTCGGCGTCCACGTCGGCGTAGCGGTTGAGCAGGTTCTCCGCCGGGATGCGCACGTCGTCGAAGGTGATGCGCCCGTTGTCGACGCCCGCGAGGCCACCCTTGTATCCGCAGTCGCTGGTGGTGACGCCGGGCAGATCGTTGCCGTCGGCGTCGCGAATGGGCACCACAAAGCAGTGCACCCCGTGGCTTTCCGGCTCTTCCCCGGGTCCGGCGGTGATCAGCTGCGCGAATACCGCCGCCACCGTCGCATGCTGGGCGGCGCCGCCGATGTAATCCTTGCGCGACGACGGCGTGGGCGAAGTCACCACGAATTCCCGCGTCTGCGGGTCATAGGTCGCGCTGGTCTCCAGGGCCTGCACATTGGAGCCGTGACCGGTCTCGGTCATCGCGAAGCAGCCCAGCAGATCCAGCGAGATGATGTCGGCGACGTAGCGGTCGTGATGCCTTGCGGTACCGAGGTTTTCGACGGCACCACCGAAAAGTCCCCACTGCACACCGGATTTCACCATCAACGACAGGTCGGCGTAGCCGAGCATCTCGATCGCGGTGATCGACGCACCGATGTCGCCGGTGCCGCCGTGGTCGGCGGCGAAGCCCGCGCCGGCGAAGCCGTGCGACGCCAGTTCCCGCATCTCACCGAGAATCCGCTCACGTGCCTCGTCGAGCGTCAACGACGGATCGGGTAGCAGATCGGAGCGGTCGGACAACTCGCGCACCATGTCCCGGGTCGCAGCCCAGCGGCCGTCGAGTGTGCGGCGCAAACCCTCGACCAGCAGATCGCGGGTGGCGTCGTTGATGGCGTCGTCGTCGTGCGGTGACGGCACGTCCCCCGCGGCGACCGTCGTGGTGGTGCTGGTGGTGTCGTCGGGATTGGCGGGCGATTGCGTGGGTGTGGACATTCCTCCACGGTACGTATCCGGACTCCGTGGCTTGCCGCTTTCGATGGATCGTGGCGTTGCGCTGCGGCGCGGACACGGGCCAACACCGGCGCGACGCTACGGCAGCAACCCCATCCGACGCGCCGTCACGACCGCTTCGCGCCGATTGTGCACCTCGAGCTTGCCCATCAGATTGCGGACGTAACTCTTGATGGTCTCCGGCCGCAACGACAGCCGCTCGGCGATCTCGGCGTTGGCGCATCCCAACGCGAGATGGGCGAGCACATCGCGTTCGCGTGGCGAGAGCGTCACCGCACACGTCGGCCGCGAACCCAGGCCCCGCAACCGCTCCTCGACGTCGCGCAACCGGCGGGCCAGCGCCTCGTCGGTCGTGGTCGCGGCGATCTCCCGCAACGCGACATAGCTCTCCACGATGGCGTCGGCGACCGTGGCGGGGACCTGCGGCTCGGTCGGTTCGACCCGATTCAGCTGCGCCACACGGCGATCCACCTCGTCACGTACCTCGATCTCGTGAGCGAGTTGCCGCGCGGTGCCGACCATCCTGGCGATTACCCGATCGCCGATCCGTTCGGGACTGCGCAGGCCGCCGTAGAGCACCGCCCGCGTCCTGCCGTCGACCACCGCCGGTGCCGCGATCAACGACTCGATGCCCTCCCCGGACACCTCACGGTCGTAATCGTGGGTGATCTCGGTGGAGGTGAAGTAGTCCGATACCGCGCCGGCGCGTCGTTCGGCGATGGTCCGCCCACCCAGGCCGCAGTCGGCCGAGATCAGCAGATCCCGCAGGATGACGCTGCGCGTACCGACGAACCCGGACAGCACCGCCCCGCGGTCATCGACGACGCCGCCGAACAGCACCGGCAGGACGGTGGCGCGGCCCGCGGCACGCAGTGACGCGCGCACGGCGTCGGTGTCGTCGGGTCGGCGGGTGTCGATCGTCCCGGATCTGATCGCTGCGGCCATGTGGTCACCTCCTGCGGGCAAAACCACCCACTTCCGGGGGTGGTGCAACCTCCAGTGTGATCCATACCGTGGAAGGCGACAAAACGTCGCGGGCATCACCGGCCCGCCGCACCGCGACCCGACCAGGAGAAACCGATGTCCGTGCCGGATGTGACCGCCCCACCCACCACCGACCTCGACGCCGAGTTCGGCCGCATCGACAGTGGCACCGCCAACCGTTCCGAGATGACACCTCTGCGGTTCCTGGAACGGTCGGCCCAGGTGTTCCCCGACCGCACCGCCGTCATCTACGGACAGCGCAGCGCCACCTACGCCGAGTTCGCCGACGAGGTGCAGCGACTGGCCCGTATCCTGGCCGACCGGATCGGGCCGGGGGAGCGGATCGCCTACCTCACCCCGAACGTCCCCGAGATGCTGGTCGCGCATTACGCGGTGCCGCTGGCCGGTGGGGTGCTCGTCGCCCTGAACTCCCGGCTGGCCGGACCCGAGCTGGTCTACATCCTCAACCACGCCGGCGTCACGACCCTGTTCTTCGACGCGGAGTTCCGGCACACGGTGTCGCTGATCGTCGACCAGGTGCCGGAGCTGACCACCACCGTCGAGATCGTCGACGCCGAATTCGGCACCGTCCCTGGTGATGTCGCGGCATCCGGAATCCCGGGACTCGAGTCCTACCCCGACTTCCTCACGCGCGCCGACGATCTCGATCCGACGCCGATCCCGTGGACCGTCGACGACGAGAACACCGTCATCACCATCAACTACACCTCCGGTACCACCGGAAAACCCAAGGGCGTCATGTACACCCACCGCGGGGCGTATCTGAACTCCTTCGGTGAGACCTTCCACAACGAGTTCACCGGCCACAGCCGCTACCTCTGGACGTTGCCGATGTTCCACTGCAACGGCTGGTGCACACCGTGGGCGGTCACCCAGGCATCGGCCACCCACGTCTGCCTGCGTGCGGTGCGGGCCGACGCGGTGTGGGATGCGATCGACGATCTGGGCGTCACCCACATGTGCGGCGCGCCAACGGTATGCACCACGATCGCCGGATCGCCTCGCGCCCATCGACTGGACCGGCCGCTGCACATCACCACCGCCGGAGCGCCGCCGAGTCCGACGGTCATCGGTCAACTCGAGGCGCTCGGCATTACCGTCGTGCACGTCTACGGACTCACCGAAGTGTATGGGCCGTACACGATTTGCGAGTACCAGGACGCCTGGGACGATCTCGCACCGGCCGAGCGTGCCACCAAGTTGTCGCGGCAGGGAGTCGGCATGGTGCAGGCCGAGGATGCGCGCGTGGTGGCGCAGGGCACCCTGCCGCTGACCGACGTGCCCGCCGACGGCGAGACGATGGGCGAGATCGTGCTCCGCGGCAACAACGTGATGGCCGGATACTTCAAGGATCCCGACGCCACCCGAGAAGCGTTCGCGGGCGGCTGGTTTCACACCGGCGATCTCGGCATGATGCACCCCGACGGCTATATCCAGCTGCGCGACCGGGCCAAGGACATCATCATCTCCGGTGGTGAGAACATCTCCACCATCGAGGTGGAGCAGGTCCTCGTCAGTCACGACGCGGTGCTCGACGTCGCGGTCATCGGTGTGCCCGACGAGAAGTGGGGGGAACGGCCCCGCGCCTACGTGCTGCTGAAACCGGGTGCGACGCTGGCGACCGACGACCTCATCGCCTATGCCAAGACCCTGCTCGCCGGCTACAAGGTGCCCCGCGACATCGTCATCGCCGACGACCTGCCACGCACCTCCACCGGCAAGGTGCTCAAGTTCGAGCTGCGCAAGGATGCCGCCCAATAGCGACATCAGCTGCGCGACAGCAACTTCTGTGATACCGAGGTGGGCACCATGTCCAGTGGAATGAGCATGGAGACCGCTTGTGTCGTTCGGATGAACAGCATGTCGCGCCGAATGCATGCGGTGGCAACGCTGGTCAGATCCACGGTGGTGGTGATCCCGCCCGCCATGAACATGATGTGCGCCGGACCGAATTCGGCCATCAGGGGAGTTGTCCTGGGCGCGAAGCGCTTCCAGGTGTTGCGCGTCTGCAGGTAGGGAAGCGCCACATTGGCGACGCCGAGGTAGATGAGCGTGATTCCGATGACGATGATCGGGAAGGCCGCCGGCAGGGAGTTCGTCGTCTCGCCGACCAGTACGCCACTCGCCACCGTGGCGACACCGATGGCGACCGGAACGCCGAACTGTGTCGCCGCGCGTACGGGATTGCCGAAGGCCACCGCGCGTGCGGCCCGCGATGCCAGATCGGCCGCGGCGGTCGAGGTGGTACGGATCATCGTCGGAGGCGCGGTGGTCAGCGAAGGGCGATCGCTCAATGAGGTGTGCGGTCGGTGACCCTGTGCGTGGGTAGCGCCGGTGACTTCAGGACCGCTCACGGTGCCGACTCCTGCTGACGATGGGGATGTGTCGCCCTCGATCTGATCATCTCCGGGGCGCGGAGGCACCGCGCGACGCCGTGATTCATTCGGCCGCCCTACCGCTGCGGCGTTCGGTGAGCCACACTGTGATGCCATGGCACCGAGTGACACGATCGGCGAGCCGGACGATCTGCGGACCCTGGTGGTCGCCGAGTCGATCCGGCTGTTCAGCGAGAACGGTTACGAGTCGACCACCGTCGACCAGATCGCCGCGGCCGCCGGGGTGTCGCGCCGCACCCTGTTCCGGCAGTTCCGCTCCAAAGAGGACATGATCTTCGCCGACCACGAGGCGTTGCTGGCGCAGGTGACCGAGCGGTTGTCGGCCGACGAGTTCGCTCCGGATGAGGCACTCGATGCCGGCGACCCGTGGACCGTGGTGTGCGCGGCTGCCGAGATCGTTTTCACCCACTTCCTCGCGACGCGCGACCTCGCGGTCCGCCGGTTACACGTGGTCTCACGGGTCCCGGCACTGCGGGACCGCGAGCTCGTCACCACCTACCGCTACCAGCGCGTTTTCGAGGAGTACCTGCGGCGCGTGGTCCCCGGCGCGTCGGCGGTTCACATCGTCGCGTTCGCCTCCGCGGTCACCGCGGTGCACAACTTTCTGCTGCGGTCGATGATCCGCGGGGACACGGATGCGACCCTGCAGCGGTTGCGTGCCGAACTGGCCGAGGTGCGCACGGCACTCGGTGCCGATCACCGGGCGCGCGATGCGGCTGGATCCGCCGCCGGTGCGATCGCGGTGGTGACCTATCCCGCCGGCGCCGACCCGGACGTCGTCGCCGAGCAGGTTCGTCGACAACTGCGTGCCGTTGGCGGCAAGCAGGGACAATAGGAGGGACCGTTCATTGACATGGCACTGCGTGCCATGGTGAACTGTACCGAAGCGACATCACTGGCACGCAGTGCCCGACATGGCCGGAGGATCGACATGGGTTTTGGTAATCCCGAGTTCAACGTTTTCGAGCTCCCCGAGGAGCACATCGCCCTGCGTGAGGCGATTCGCGCTCTTTCGGAAAAGGAGATCGAGCCCTACGCCGCCGTCGTCGACGAAGAGGCGCGGTTCCCGCAGGAGGCCCTCGACGCGCTCGTCGCCTCCGGATTCAACGCCATCCACGTTCCCGAGGAGTACGACGGTCAGGGCGCCGACTCGGTGGCCGCGTGCATCGTGATCGAAGAGGTCGCCCGCGTGTGTGCGTCGTCGTCGCTGATCCCCGCCGTCAACAAGCTCGGCACCATGGGCCTGATCCTCAACGGCTCCGACGAGCTCAAGAAGCAGGTTCTGCCGTCCATCGCCTCCGGCGAGGCGATGGCCTCCTATGCACTGTCCGAACGTGAGGCCGGCTCCGACGCCGCAGGCATGAAGACCCGCGCCCGCAAGGACGGCAGCAACTGGGTACTCAACGGGTCCAAGTGCTGGATCACCAACGGCGGCAAGTCATCCTGGTACACCGTCATGGCCGTGACCGATCCGGAGAAGAAGGCCAACGGCATCTCCGCATTCATGGTGCACAAGGACGATCCCGGCTTCACCGTCGGCCCGCTGGAGAAGAAGCTCGGCATCAAGGGCAGCCCCACCGCCGAACTCTACTTCGAGGACTGCACGATCCCCGAGGACCGCATCATCGGCGATGAGGGCACCGGCTTCAAGACCGCCCTGCAGACCCTCGACCACACCCGGCCGACCATCGGCGCGCAGGCCGTCGGCATCGCGCAGGGCGCGCTCGACAAGGCCATCGCATATGTCAAGGAGCGCAAGCAGTTCGGCAAGCCGATCTCGAGCTTCCAGGGTGTCGAATTCATGATCGCCGACATGGCGATGAAGGTCGAGGCCGCCCGCCTGATGGTTTACACCTCCGCCGCCCGCGCCGAGCGCGGCGAGAAGAACCTCGGCTTCATCTCGTCGGCGTCGAAGTGCTTCGCCTCCGACGTCGCCATGGAGGTCACCACCGATGCCGTGCAGCTCTTCGGCGGCGCCGGATACACCCGCGACTTCCCGGTCGAGCGCATGATGCGTGATGCCAAGATCACCCAGATCTACGAGGGCACCAACCAGATTCAGCGCGTCGTCATGAGCCGCGCGCTGCTGCGCTGACGTTACGCGCGTACCCTGACGCGCTCCAACGCCCAACGGCGCCCCTCGCTTTTCGTCGAGTGGGCGCCGTTTCTCGTCGAGTGGGCGCTGTATTTCGTCGAGTGTGCGTCGTATTTCGTCGAGTGGGCGCTGTATTTCGTCGAGTGTGCGTCGTATTTCGTCGAGTGGGCGCTGTATTTCGTCGAGTGGGCTCGCCGTACAACTGCTGACGTACCTGGCTCGGCGGAATCTGACCCAATGGTGGAACCGAATGGCCGCGCGCTGCGTCCAACTCGGCATGACAATCGAAGATTCCACCTCCCCGCCATCGCTGATCACTCGTCAGGACGCCATGTCCGTCGTCGGGATGTCCGCGGAACGTTTCGCCGCCGAGTTCCGTCGCGTGCGTGGCGGCGCGCACATCAGTCGAGCGGAGCTGATGACCGCTCGCGAACGCATTGTCGCGATCGCATCCCAGGCGCAGGGCAATCCGGTCGTTGCCGGGCAGGCGGCAATGGTGATGCACGGCGCGAAGTGGTTCGACGCCGGCTTCGAGGTCGTTCTCATCCGCGGCATCACCGCGTCCGGTCGCCCTGCTCTCGGGACGACCACGTGGCGACTGGACCTACCGGCAGAACACATCGTCACGATCGACGGAATCGCGGTCACCTCACCGATCCGCACCGCCTTCGACGTGGGACGGATCCAGCCGCGAATGCGGGCGATCGGACACCTGGATACGCTCGCCGCCGCCACCGGGTTCGACCTGGACGAGCTCGCGGAGTACGCCAAATCCCAGAAGCGAACTCGTCATGTGCGACAGGTGAGGGGGTTGGTCCCACTCGTCAATCCCCTCCGTGAATCGCCCCGCGAGAGTTCGACGGGGCTGTTCATGCACGACTGCGGATTGCCGACGCCGGTGGCCCAGTTCGAGGTGTTCAACGAGTACGGAATCCTGGTCGCTCGCCATGACTGGGCGTATCCCGACCTGAAAATCGCAATCGAGTACGACGGCGAGGACTATCATTCGTCGCCGGAGCAACAGGCGAGGGACACGGCGCGAGATGCCGAATCAAACCGGCTGCAGTGGAAGGTGATCCGCGCCAACAACAAGCGGATGACCAGCGACCCCATGGGTCTCATCGCCGAGATCGCCGAGGCGATACATCAGCGCGGCGGCTACTACAGCTGATACCCACTCGACGAGAAAGGGCGCCCACTCAATGGGAATGGGCGCCCACTCGCCGGCCGCCTAGGGGGTGAGGGCCACGTACTTGACCGTCAGGTACTCGTCGATGCCTTCGGCGGCACCCTCACGTCCGATGCCCGACTGCTTGACACCGCCGAACGGTGCTGCCACATCCGACATCACGCCGCGATTGACGCCCACCATCCCGGAGTCCAACGCCGACGCCACCCGCATGCAGCGGTCCAGGTCGCGGCTGAAGAAGTAGGCCGCCAAACCGTACTCGGTCGAGTTGGCCGCACGGATGGCCTCGTCCTCGGAGTCGAAGGAGCTGATGACGGCCACCGGGCCGAAGATCTCGCCGCGGGTGACCGGGGCGTAGGCATCCACCTGATCGATGACGGTCGCCGGGTAGAAGTACCCCTTGCCGTCGGGGGCCTTGCCGCCCAACCGAACCCGGCCACCGTGGGCGACCGCGGTCTCGACCGCCTCGGCGACCTTGTCCCGCTGCGCGGCGCTGACCAGCGGGCCCAGGGTCACCCCGTCGTGGTAACCGGGCCCCATCCGCACCGCCGACATCTTCTCGGTCAGCTTCTCGGTGAACTCCTCGACCACCCCGGACTGCACCAGGAACCGGTTCGCGGCCGTGCATGCCTCACCGCCGTTGCGCATCTTCGCCATGAACGCACCCTCGACCGCCTTGTCGATCTCGGCGTCGTCGAAAACCAGGAACGGCGCGTTGCCGCCGAGTTCCATGGAGGTGCGCTGCACCCGTTCGGCGGCCTGCCCCAACAGGTTTCGGCCCACCGGGGTCGATCCGGTGAAGCTGATCTTGCGGATCCGGTCGTCGGTGATGATCGCCGAGGACACCTCCCGTGCATTCATCGTCGGCAGCACCGACAACACCCCCGCCGGCAGGCCGGCCTCGGCGAAGATCTCGGCGAGGACCAACATCGTCAACGGCGTCTCGTGCGCGGGCTTCACCACCATCACATTCCCGGCCGCGAGTGCCGGACCGATCTTGCGGGTACCCATGGCGAGCGGAAAATTCCACGGCGTGATCGCCAGGCACGGTCCAACCGGCCCGTGCGTCACCAGGATCCGGCCGGTGCCGGCCGGCGAGTGGGTGAACCGCCCGTCGATGCGGACCGCCTCCTCGGCGAACCAGCGGAGAAACTCGTTGCCGTACTTGGCCTCGGAGACGCTGTCCGGGAGGGCGCGGCCGAGTTCGAGGGTCATCAGCATCGCGAGGTCATCGGCTCGCGAGGCCACCAATTCGAAAGCGCGACGCAGGATCTCGCTGCGCTCACGGGCCGGGGTCGCCGCCCAGTCGGCCGCCACCGCGGCGGCCTTGTCGAGGGCGCGGGCCGCGTCGGCCACCGTCGCGTCGGCGACCTGCGTCAACGGTTCCTCGGTGGCGGGGTCGTAGACGGTGAAGGTGCCGCCGTCGGATGCGGGCACCTCCTCGCCACCGATCCACAAACCGGTGGGTACGCCGTCGAGAATGGCCTGGGTGTCGATCACATCAGTGGTGGTCATGGTGTGTCCCTTCAGAATGGCAGTGCGACGACCGACTCGGTGCGACGTCGAGTGAGGGATTGCGGTCGAAGAACCCGAACGGCTTGAGCCAGAACGACACCACGTCGACGGGCATCACCGGCCAGTCCTCCGGCCGGGTGATGTGATGGATGCCGAAGACATACCACAGCACCACATCGGTGTTCTCGATCGGACGATTGTTCTTGGTCCACTCCGCCATCCCGGTGTCCCGGTCGGACTGGTTGACGAATTCCCCGGCCGGCCAACGCTCGTCGGCGCTGTTCGGTGTCACCCACAGGGTGTGTCCGATCACGGTGGCGCGCTGGAAGATCGGTGACGCCGGATCGAACATCGCGGGGAACGCGCCGGTCGGTGTCAGCTTGTACGCCGGATGCGCGCCGAGGCCGGTGGTGACGTTGGTGTTGACCACCTTCCAGCTCTTCTGGGTGGCGAAATCCGGGTCCTGCATCCCGTCCTGTTCGGTGCGCAGTGCCGTATTCGTTTGCACCAGAGATAATCCCAGCGGATTCCCGGGTCCCATCGGTTCGGCGACGGTCTCGGATGCGAACACCGTGTTGTCGGTGCCGTCGATGTCGAGATCCATGCGTGCCACCAGGAAGTGCTGGTGGAACGGCGCATACGTGCGGTTGTCGATGGTCGTGCCGTGCGGATTGGAGAGCACCCCCGGCGGCATCGGAGTGGTCACCATGATCCCGGTGGCCCGTACCTCACACTCGATGTTGCCGTCCTGATAGAACCGCCAGTACACCAGATACTCGTAATTGGCCACGGTGACATGAAAACTCACCGTCAGGCGACGCATGCGACGGACCTCGGCGCCGGCGTCGTGGTCGACATGCTTCCACAGGACCGCGTTGTCCTCTTCGTGAATGCAGATGGCGTTGGTGATGGTGTACGGCTCACCGGCGCTGTTGTGCAGCACCGCATCGAGGTAGCGGATCTCGCCAAGGCAGTCGCAGCCCAACTCCAGCGACGTCGTCATGAAGCCGAGGCCCCATTCGCCGATGTCGAAAGCGGTACGGCGGTAATGGTCTTCGCAGTGATCCCGGTAGGGGACCACCATCTCCGCGAAACTCAGTCGATGCGCCACCGACCGATCTCGGCCACCGTCGCGGTAACTCACCTGATGCAGGGTCATGCCCTCGCGATAGTTGAAACCCACTCGCAGGGACCAGTTCTGCCAGGTGAGTTTGTTGCCGTCCAACTCGAACGACGGTCCGTCGGGCTGGGTGATCTCCAAGGGCTTCAGCTCCGGCCGCGCGAATGTGTCGCGGATGCGCTGCGGAATGTGCCGCGGCACATACTCACCCATCACCTCCGGCGTCTCGAATCCGCCGGTGTCCTCGATGCGCAGCAGCTCCATCGTGTTCACGTCGATCACGCAGTGAAGTCCCGGAACGGGATTCGCATACGGGTTGGTGCCCTCGGCATCCTTGACCCAGGTGTCCGACCAGCCGAGCCGCCGGCCTCGGTACTCCTCGGGGATCAGTGCCCCGCCGTAGGTCCAGGTGTCCATGAACACCCGATCCAGATCGGTGATGCCACGAGCGGCCAGTGCCGCCTGGACATCGGGATGTGCGCGCAGCACGCGGTCGCATTCCTCGAACTCGTCGACGGTGAAATTCGCCTGGACGCCGGGGATGGCATCGAACGACTCCACCGCCGAATCCGACAGTGAGACAAATGACTTGTAGGTGAGGTTCTCCCCGGTGTTGAAGCACACCACCACCGCGCGCCGCGGCGGCACCGTGCCGTCGGCGTCGAAGGCGGCGAGCTCGGCCTTGGACGGTTCGGCCAATTCGATGGAGGCATAACGCCATCCGTCGCCGACCCCCTGTTCGGCCGCCAACAGGGCGGTGACACTGCGGAATTCGTCGGATGACAGCGGATCAAGCGGGTACATCGACTCGGCCTCCTCAGGCGTTGTTCTTGATGGCCTCACACAGTACGGACAATCCCTCACGGAGCAGGTCCTCGCCGATCACCAGCGGCGGGAGCAGCCGGATCACGTTGCCGAACGTTCCGCAGGTGAGGATCACGACGCCGGCGGCGTGGCATGCGGCGGCCACCGCCTTGGTCAGCGCAGGATTGTGGTTCGACGCTCGCGGCGCATCCGGTGTCACCAGCTCGATCGCGATCATCGCACCACGTCCACGGACCTCACCGATCACCGGCTTGCCCTGCGCGGCAAGCTCATCGGCCAGCGACGACAGTGTCTCGCGGACGATCTCCTCGATCCGGCGGGCCCGCCCGGCGAGATCGAGGGCCTGCATCTGATCGATCGCGGCGATGCCCGCCGCACACGCCACCGGGTTCCCGCCGTAGGTACCACCGAGGCCGCTGGGGTGCACCGCATCCATCAGTTCGGCGCGGCCGGTGACTGCGGCGAGAGGCATGCCGCCGGCGATACCCTTGGCCATCGTCATCAGATCGGGGACGATGGCCTCGTCGTCGCACGCGAACCACGATCCGGTGCGGGCGAACCCGGCCTGTACCTCGTCGGCGATGAAGACCACACCGTTCTCTCGGCACCACGCCACCAGCGTCGGCAGGAAACCCGGTGCGGGAACGATGAATCCACCCTCACCCTGAATGGGTTCGATGATCACCGCGGCCAGTTGGCCTGCACCGATCTGCGTCGACATCAGCGAGATCACGTGCTCGGCCGCGGCTACACCGTCGTCGCCGAACTGATCGCGCAGCGGATAACTCATCGGCATCCGATACACCTCGGGGGTGAACGGCCCGAAACCCTGTTTGTACGGCATGTTCTTGGCGGTCAACGCCATCGTCAGATTCGTCCGCCCGTGGTAGGCGTGATCGAAGGCGACCACCGCGTTCCGGCCGGTGGCCAGACGCGCGATCTTCACCGCGTTCTCCACCGCCTCGGCCCCCGAGTTGAACAGCGCGGTGCGCTTGTCGTGGTCACCGGGCGTCAGCGCGTTGAGCTTCTCCGCGATCTCCACGTACCCCTCGTACGGCGCGACCATGAAGCAGGTGTGGATGAGGTGCCCCGCCTGATCGGCGACCGCCGCCGCCACCGCCGGATTGGCCGACCCGACCGAGGTCACCGCGATGCCCGACCCCAGGTCGATCAGCGAGTTGCCGTCGACGTCGACGAGAACGCCGCCATCGCCGTCGACGGCATAGGTCGGCAGGATCGAACTCACGCCGGCGGCGACGCTCGTCGCGCGCCGCGCGCCCAGCTCCCGCGACCGCGGGCCGGGCAGTTCGGTCACCAGCCGCCGCTCCTGCGGAAGGCGGTAGGCGATCTCGGTCGTGGTGCTGGTCATGGGGCTCACCTCGTGGAGATTGTGGTGGATATGCGGAGCGCAAACGCGGTATGCCCAGTCTTCGCCCAATCCCGCGCCGCATGCGCCTGACGGTTTGTCGAACGATCTGCGAAGTGCACGCCATTTTGTCCAGTTCGCGTACGGTGGGGGGATGTCGACGTCGGTCCGCTGGCTTCTTGCTCAACGCCGCCTGGAACTCGAGTTACGGGGTGGCGCCGACGGCCTCGACCGGCCGATGGACTGCGCGGTGAGCTCCGAGTTGGTCACCGCCGCCGACTGGATGGTCGGTGGGGAAGTGCTGCTGACCACCGGCCTCCGCCTTCCCGACGACCCGCCGCTCCGCGAGCAATACGTGGAATCGCTCGCCGAAGTAGGCATCGCCGCCATCGGATTCGGCGTCGGCCTCGGCTACGAGGAGATTCCGCCCGAGATCTGCGCCGCCGCCGACCGCGTGGGTCTCCCGTTGTTCGAGGTGCCCTGGCACATCCCGTTCTCCGCCATCACCCGGGCCGTGCTCGACCACATCGCCGCGGGACGCTCGGCACGCCTGGTCGCGGCCACCCGCGCCCAGCCGAGGATGACCCGCGCGGCGGTCGCACGCGGCCCGGCCGCGGTCATCTCCGAACTCGCCGACGCCGTCGCGAGCCGCGTGATCCTGCTCGACGCCGCCCACGCCGAGGTGGCGGCCGCACCCGGCGGCGCTGCGGCCCCCGCCGACCTCGACCACGTTCGCACCCTCGCCGCCCGCGACCCCGCGTCGGCCGGCGCGGTCGTGGTGACCGATGATGCCACCGTCACCCTCGCCCGGATAGGCTCGTCGACAACCACATTCGGCTTTCTCGGGGTCGTCGGACCGACGCTCGACGAGGTCGCACGGATGCTCGTCGGACATGCCGTGTCACTGCTGGCGATCGAATACGCCAAGCCTCGCGACGTCCGCCGCGACATCGCCCGCGTGCAATCCGACGTCCTCGGCAATGCCCTCGACGGCGTCATCGGCGCCACCGCGCTGTCGATCCTCGAGCGTGTCGCCACCCCCGACGGCCGCGTCCGCGCCGTCGTGTACACCTTCGCCGACGACGTGTCCGCCCGCCGTGGTGCCGACCGCCTCGCCGACGAACTCGAGAGCCGATGGCGACCGGTGTTCGTCTTCTGCGACTGCGCCGAGGTGGTGGTGCTCCTCGACGGCGACGACCATGTGGACGTCGCCGTCGGAATGCTGAATCTCCTTGTCGCGCACGGACCATTGCGGGGTGGGATCGGACCGGCCGTCGCCCTCGCCGACGCCGACGGAGCCCCGCGCCCGGACGCGATCGCCGAGTCGGTGGCCCACGCACGGCTCGCCGCGCGCTCCGCCGCCGCCGGCCAGCTCGTCGATCTCGCGGCTGCCCGATCACTGCTCGGCATCCCCGAGATCCGAGATGTGCTGGCCGACAGTCGAAGCCACCGCCTGCGCCCGATCATCGAGCATGATCGCGAACAGGGCGCCGGGCTGGAGGCGAGCCTGCTGGCGTTCCTCGAGGCCAACGGCAACTGGGGCGCGGCCGCGACGACGATCGGTGTGCATCGGCATACTCTGCGCAGCCGGGTCGAGCGGATCGAGGACATGCTCGGCATCGACCTCACCGACGCTCGGACCCGCGCCGAACTGCTGCTGATGATGCTGGGTGCCGACGCATGAGGTGGCTGCGCTCGCTCACCCTCCTCGCGGTCGCGCTGCTCGGGATCGTCGGCTGCGCCCGCGAAACCGGAAGCACCGCAACACCATCGACGTCATCGGGTATGACGGCCCCGAGTGCCGCGTCCTCGAGCACCGCGCCGGCCGACCCGGGCGCCGCCTACGTCCACCTCGGCGACAGCTACGCCGCGGGCACCGGCGTGCTCCCGGTGGTCGGCGGATCGCCCTTCCTGTGTCAGCGCTCCGCGCTCAACTTCGGCCACCTGATCGCGCAGCGACGCGACCTCGCGATAGACGATGTGAGTTGCGCGGGCGCGACGACCGCCGACCTCACCACCGACCAGTACTACGGCATCGGCCCACAACTCGACGCCCTCGGCCCCGACACCCGACTGGTGACGATGATGCTGGGCGGCAACGACGAGAACACCTACGGCGGCGCCGTCAGCAAGTGCAGCGACCTCGGCCGCGCGACCGGCGGCGTCGGATCACCATGCCGCAACCGCTACGGCGACGAGTTGACCGCACCCATCGACGACGAGATCCGCCCGGCCCTCACCGACGTGCTGCGCCAGATCCGTGAGCAGGCACCGAACGCGCGGGTCGTCATCGTCGGCTACCCGTGGATTCTTCCCGCCGCCGACGGCTGCTACCCGACGATGCAGGTCGCCGCCGGTGACGTCGGATACCTGCGCGACCTGCAGGCGACCCTCAATGACGCCGTCCGCCACGCCGCCGACGACACCGGTGCCACCTTCGTCGACATGGCGCAGGCCTCCGAAGGACATGACGCCTGCGCCGGGATCGATCGGTGGATCGAACCCCAGCAGGGAAGCTCCGCGCGGATCACCCTGCACCCCAACGCCACCGGACAGCGCGCGATCGCCGATCAGGTGATGTCGGCGTTGGAGAGGTGAGGGGCGGACGGGTCGGACGGTGGATATAAACGCGGTGTGAGAGGCGGCTCGTGTCGTATATCGACGCGAAGGGGCTGTGGCACCGTGCTCATATCGGCTCGATTCCTCGAGAGCACGGTTATCCACAGATAGTGGGCCGATCGCTGCCGATTCCGTGAACCGGGCACATTCTGGCCGACACTGCTGTGATGACCGAACTCCCCATCACCAAGCTGTGCCACGGTGTGTGGTCCTTCGCCGAGCTCCGGACGTTCGGTTTCTCGCAGCGTGAGGTGGCCCGGCTGGTCGCATCGGGAAATCTCCGGCAGCTGCGACGGGGCTGGTATGCGGCCGACTATGCCGAGTCGGCGGTCGTGCAGGCAGTACTGGCAGGCGGGGTACTCACCTGTCTGTCGGCACTCGAGTTGCAGGGCGTGTGGGTACCGCCGTTGGGTGATCAGGTGCACGTCCGGGGGTGCGAGTCGGCTCACCGACGCCTCGGCGGGAAACGATTCTGCAGACGCTACGGTCCACCGGCGCCGGAGATCTGTTCTGTCGACGACATCCGACTGTCGCTCGCGCACGTCATCAAGTGCGCCGACGACGAGACGATCGTCGTGGTCTGCGATTCCCTACTCAACCTCGGGCTCTTGGATATGTCTGATCTCGAAGAGATCTTCGCATCGGCACCACAACACAAACGGGACCTGCTCGGTCGCTGTGACGGGCGTGCGGAGTCAGGCACCGAGACGATGGTCCGACTACGGCTGTTGCTCCTGGGCATCCGGGTGGTTGTGCAGCCGGAAATCCCCGGAATCGGCTGGGTGGACCTACTGGTCGGTGAGAGGTTGCTCATCGAAGTGGACAGTAAGCAGTTCCACGACCGTTCCGAGCAACAGCGCGAACTCGACCGAGTGCGAGATGAGGAAGCTCACCGGCGGGGCTACATCCCGCTCCGCCTGTCCTACAAGCGTGTCGTGTACGAATGGCCGAAAGCACTGACGACGATCAACGCAATCGTCCGGCGCCGCGACCATGCGAAGCCGCCGGCGATCGCGCCCGACAGTGAGCTCACAGCCTCGTCCGAAGGCATCGACGACCCCGACACCGTCCACCCCGACACCGACCACCCCGACCCCGGCGAGCCCGCAGATTACTGGAACGACCCCGACTTCACCGGTTGCTGACCGATCCAACCGATATCCGACCCGATCCACCGATATAAACGCGGTGTCAGAGGCGACCCGTGTCGATATACGACGCGAGGACCCGCTGACACCGCGTTTATATCGCCGCGTCGGCTTCCTCGACCGCACCGAACCCCCTGACCAGCGTGAATTTGGGTCACTCGGTGCCATTTGGAACACTGGAGCCCGTGAGCAGATCCGCCGAGGCCGCGCCGAAGTCCAGTGAACTGTTCCGTCGGGCTCAACACGCCATCCCCGGTGGGGTGAACTCGCCGGTCCGGGCGTTCTCCGCGGTCGGCGGCGATCCGCGGTTCATCGCCTCGGCCAAGGGCTGCGAGCTCACCGATGTGGACGGCAACACCTACGTCGATCTCGTCTCCTCCTGGGGTCCGATGATCCTGGGTCACGCCCACCCGGCGGTCGTCGAGGCTGTGCAGAAGGCCGCCGAGGGCGGTCTGTCCTTCGGTGCTCCCACCGAGTCGGAGATCGCGCTCGCCGAGGAGATCATCGATCGCGTCGACCCGGTGGAACGGGTCCGGCTGGTCAACTCCGGTACCGAGGCCACCATGTCGGCGATCCGGCTGGCCCGCGGTTTCACCGGCCGTCCCAAGATCATCAAGTTCTCCGGCTGCTATCACGGTCACGTCGACGCACTGCTCGCCGACGCCGGATCGGGAATCGCCACCCTCGGGCTGCCCACCAGCCCCGGCGTCACCGGCGCCTCGGCCCACGACACCATCGTGCTGCCGTACAACGACCTCAAGGCCGTCGCGAAGGCCTTCGAGGAGTTCGGTGACGACATCGCCGCCGTCATCACCGAGGCCGCAGCCGGGAACATGGGGGCGGTGCCCCCGGTCGACGGCTTCAACGCCGGATTGCGCGAGGTCACGCGACGTCACGGCGCCCTGCTCATCATCGACGAGGTGATGACCGGATTCCGGGTGAGCCCGGCCGGCTGGTTCGGACTCGAAGGCGTCGGCGCCGACCTCTACACCTTCGGCAAGGTGATGAGCGGTGGGCTGCCCGCCGCAGCCTTCGGTGGTCGCGCCGACATCATGGAACGCCTCGCCCCCACCGGCCCGGTCTATCAGGCGGGCACCCTGAGTGGGAATCCGGTCGCCGTGGCCGCCGGACTCGCCACCCTGCGCACCGCCGACGCCGACACCTACGCCACGCTCGACGCCAACGCCGACCGCCTTGCCGACCTCCTCGCCGGCGCCCTCACCGAGGCCGGCGTGGAGCATCGCGTGCAGAAGGCGGGCAATCTCCTCAGTGTGTTCTTCGGAACTCCCGCCGACCGCCCGATCACCGACTATGCCGCGGTGAAAGCGACCGAGACCTGGCGTTTCGCCCCGTTCTTCCACGCGCTGCTGGACGCCGGCGTGTACCCGCCGCCGAGCGCCTTCGAGGCCTGGTTTGTCTCCGCGGCCCTGGACGGGGATGCTTTCACTCGAATCGCCGACGCGCTGCCCACGGCCGCCCGCGCCGCCGCCGCGGCGGTGCCCGCCCAGGCCGGCGCCGCGCGCACGACCGAATCCGACTCCGGGGAGAACGACTGATGCACACGATCGTCCACATGATGCGCCACGGTGAGGTGCACAATCCGGACGGCATCCTCTATGGCCGGCTGCCCGGATTCCACCTGTCCGACGCCGGCCGGGCCCAGGCCCGCAAGGTCGCCGAATCCCTCGCCGACCACGACATCACCGCCGTCTTCGCCTCGCCGCTGCAACGCGCGCAGGAGACCGCGACGCCGATCGCCGCAGCACACGATCTGCCGATCTTCACCAACGACGAACTCATCGAGGCCGACAACATCTTCGAAGGCCTCAGGGTCTCCGTCGGCGACGGCGCGTTGCGCAAGCCGCGGCACTGGCCCAAGTTGCGCGATCCGTTCACCCCGTCGTGGGGTGAGCCCTACATCCAGCTCGCGCATCGCATGCTCGCCGCCGCCAACAAAGCCCGCGACACCGCCCGCGGCCACGAGGCCATCTGCGTCAGCCATCAACTGCCGGTGTACACGCTGCGTCGCTTCCTCGAAGGTCAGCGCCTGTGGCACGATCCGCGTCGTCGGCAGTGCTCGCTGGCATCGCTGACCAGCCTCATCTACGACGACGACGCGCTCGTCGACATCATCTACTCCGAGCCGGCCGGCTCGTCGGATCCCCTCGTCACCGGGGCGTGACGGGAAGAACGTGAAGGTTGTGAAGGTGCCAGTTCGTGGTGTGCCCGGCACGCCGATGTCCGCTCCCCGGACCGCCTGGTACCTGAAAGTCGTTTTCGCACTGTTTATCTCGATTGCCGCATTCATTGCCGCCGGCTGCAGCACCGGCGACGACGCCGTCTCCCAGGGCGACACCTTCCAATTCGTCTCGCCCGGCGGCAAAACCGTCATCACCTACGACCCCGCCGACCGCAAGCAGATCGCGACCATCTCGGGCGAGGTCCTCGTCACCGGAAAGCCGTTGTCGCTGGACGATCCCCGGTTCGCCGACAAGGTCGTGGTGATCAACGTGTGGGGATCGTGGTGCGCGCCGTGCCGCGGTGAGGCCGCCGCCCTGGAAGAGGTGTACGAGAAGTACAAGTCGCAGGGCGTGGAGTTCCTCGGGATCAACCTGCGCGACGACCGGCAGTCGGCGCGTGACTTCGTCACCGACCGCAACGTCGGCTTCCCGTCCCTCTACGACTTCCCCGGGGCGTCGCTGGCCGCGCTGACCACCCCGACGTCGGTGGTCCCCACGACGATCGTGCTCGACCGGCAGCATCGTCCGGCCGCGGTGTTCCTGCAGGCCGTCGACGCGCAGATGCTCGGCGACGCGGTGGCGAAAGTGGTCGCCGAATCACCGCAGGCGGCGTCGTGAGCAGCATCGGGGAGACCTTCGCCGACACCGTGTCGTCGGGGCCATTGCTGCTCGGCGCGGCCGCCGCCGCCGTCGCCGGTCTCGTCTCGTTCGCCTCGCCGTGCGTGGTGCCGCTGGTGCCCGGCTATCTGTCCTATCTCGCCGGGCTCGTCGGTGCCGAGGCGCCCG
Organism: Gordonia sp. NPDC003950; assembly: GCF_053605205.1. NCBI lineage: Bacteria > Bacillati > Actinomycetota > Actinomycetes > Mycobacteriales > Gordoniaceae > Gordonia > Gordonia sp. NPDC003950. Next base: position 54,606 of record NZ_JBSGIT010000030.1, read on the forward strand.
CGGTGACCGTAGACGAACCCGCCAAACGCGGACGGTCGCGGGTGGCACTGGCCGCCGGACTGTTCGTCGCCGGATTCACCGTCGTCTTCGTCGCCGCCACCGCCACCGTGCTCGGCATCACCAGCACCTTCATCCTCAATCATGAACTGCTGCAACGCATCGGCGGTGTGGTGACCATCCTGATGGGTCTGGTCTTCATCGGCCTGGTGCCGATGATGCAGCACGAGTTCCGGTTCGCGCCGCGGATGGTGTCCAACATCGTCGGCGCCCCACTGCTCGGCGCGGTGTTCGCTCTCGGCTGGACGCCGTGCCTGGGTCCGACCCTCGCCGCGGTCATCGCCACCGCCAGCGGCACCGAGGGCTCCACCGCCGCCAGGGGTGTGTTCCTCATCGTCGCCTACTGTCTCGGACTGGGCATCCCGTTTGTCATCCTGGCGTTCTCGTCGGCGTGGGCGCTGCGCAGTCTGAGCTGGCTGCGTGACCACGCCCGCGCCATCCAGGTCTTCGGTGGTGTCATGCTGATCCTCGTGGGTATCGCGCTGGTCACCGGGCTGTGGGATCAGTTCATCGTGTGGGTCCGCGACGCCTTCATCACCAACCAGGAACTCCCCGTATGACGCGCGCCGACACCCCGCTCGAGGTCCCCGCCACCCCGCCGCCACCGCACAAGCCGCGCTGGGCGATCCGCCGCCTCTGGTGGCCGGCCCGCAACCTGTGGCGGTCGCTGACCTCGATGCGCACCGCGCTGGTGCTGCTGTTCCTGCTGGCGCTTGCCGCGATCCCCGGTGCACTGCTGCCGCAACGTGAACTCAACGAGCAGAAGACGCTGACCTACATCGCCGACAAGGGCTGGGTCGGCCAGTGGATGGACCGGCTGCAACTGTTCGACGTCTTCTCCAGCGTGTGGTTCACCGCGATCTACGTGCTGCTGTTCGTGTCGCTGGTGGGGTGTCTGACCCCGCGCACGATCGAACACGCCAAGAGCCTGCGCGCCACCCCCGTCGCCGCACCCCGCAACCTGGCGCGGCTGCCGCGGCACATCGAGACCACCGTCGACGGTGAGCCCGATGACCTCGCCGAACGCATCTCCGGCAACCTGCGTGGCTGGCGTCGCAGCGTCGTCGTCCGGGAACCGTCGGACAAGTATCCCGACGGCTGTGTCGAGGTGTCCGCGGAGAAGGGTTACCTGCGCGAATTCGGCAACCTCGTCTTCCACTTCGCGTTGCTGGCGCTGCTGGTCTCGATCGCCGTCGGCAAGATCTACGGCTACGAGGGCACCCGCAGCCTCGTCGCGGACGGCCAGGGCCTGTGCAACACCTCGACCGCGGTCTACGACTCCTTCCGCGCCGGCGCCCTCGTCGACGGCACCGACCTCGAGCCGTTCTGCTTCCGCGTCGACGACTTCTCGGCCACCTTCCTGCCCAACGGTCAGCCCGACATGTACGACGCGACGATGTCCTACAGCGACAACGCCACGACCGCGCCGAGCGAATGGCAGCAGACCTCGGTGCGCGTCAACGATCCGCTGCGGGTGGCCGGCGACCGCGTCTACGTCCTCGGCAACGGTTTCGCGCCGACCTTCACCGTGACCTTCCCGAATGGTGAAAAGCGGACGCAGACAGCCATTTTCATACCCGATGAACTGCAGACGATGCTGTCGTCGGGGGCGGTGCGCTTCGATACCCCGGCCGGGATGTATCCCGACGAGGACGTCCGCCGCAAGAACCAGATCGCCATCGAGGGTCTGTTCGCGCCGACCGCCGACTACCAGGGCACACTGCTCAGTTCGTCGTCGCCGGTGCCGCACGACCCGCAGGTCGCCATCCGCATCTACAAGGGTGACACCGGCCTGGACACCGGCCTGCCGCAGAACGCGTACACCCTCGACCAGGGGCTGATCGATCAAGGCCGGCTGCAGCGGCAATCCCAGGTGAATCTCGCGCAGGGGGCGAGCACCCGCCTTGCCGACGGCACCGAGGTCACCTTCGACGGCTACCAGCGATGGGTGTCGGTGCAGGTGTCCCACGACCCGGCGCAGACGTGGGTGCTGGTCTCGGCGATCGCGATGCTCATCGGACTGTTGGTGTCGCTGCTGGTGCGTCGTCGACGGATCTGGGCGAGGCTGGTGCCGGTGACCGCCGCCGATGCGGGCGGGGCGAGCACCACCACGACGAAACGACGTACTGTAGTAGAAATCGCCGGGCTCGCCCGGACCGACCAGGCCGGTTGGGGTGAGGGCTTCGACGAGCAGGCCACCGCCCTGATCGATCCCGACGCCCGCCCCACCGGGTGGACGGCCAAATTCCGCAGACTCTAGTTCCGCAGGCTCTGAAAGCTGAAGAGTGACAACCGAGGTGAACCGATGAACACTGGCGCAGTACAGGTCGACGAGACCCTGGCGCGGTACTCCGACCTGCTGTTCGGCACCGCCATCACCGTCTACGTGATCGCGATGTTCCTGTTCCTCGCGGCGCTCGCCGGCGCCCGCAGTCGTCGGCTCGCAGCCAAGGAACTCGTCGGTGCCACCGCCGGATCAGCCGGATCGTCGGCGTCCGGCTCGTCGACGCCGGTCGACCGGACCCCCGGCAAACTGGCCCAGGGGACCCGACGCAGCTTCTCCGAGAAGCTCGGCGCCATGGCCTACCCGGTGGTCTTCGTCGGGCTGGCCGCTCACATCGCCTCGATCGTCACCCGCGGCATCGCCACCGACCGCGCGCCCTGGGGCAACATGTACGAGTTCATCTCGATGACCTGTGCGGCCTGCGTGATCGCCGGCGTCGTGGTGCTGCGCAAGCCGTCCAACCGGCCGCTGCTGTCGTTCGTGCTGCTCCCGGTCATCCTGCTGATGTTCATCGCCGGCCGTTGGCTCTACACCCAGGCGGCGCCGGTGGTGCCCGCGCTGAAGTCGTACTGGCTGGCCATCCACGTCTCGATCATCTCGATCAGCTCGGGCGTGCTGCTCGTCTCCGGCGTCGCGAGCGTGTTGTACCTGGTGAAGATGCAGTGGGGCGCCAAGGCCGAGGATCCCAAGCGCAGCGACTCCGGATTCACCGGCGGCGTGATGCGGCTCGTCGCGCACATCCCGGGCGCCGACACCCTCGACCGCCTCGCCTACAAATGCGTCGTCTTCGGGTTCCCGCTGTTCGGCCTCGGCGTCATCTGCGGCGCGATCTGGGCCGAGTCGGCGTGGGGTCGGTTCTGGGGCTGGGACCCCAAGGAGACCGTCTCGTTCATCGCGTGGGTGATCTATGCGGCCTACCTGCACGCCCGCGCGACGGCCGGCTGGCGCAACACCGCGGCCGCCTGGATCAACGTGGCCGGGTTCGTCGCGTTGCTGTTCAACCTGTTCATCATCAACCTGGTGGTCTCCGGCCTGCATTCCTACGCCGGGCTGTGATCACCGGCTGACGACGCGGTTGGTCCCGCGGACACAGCGATGTCCGGTCGATCCCGGCAGGTGTGCCGGTGATCGACCGCATCTTCACGCGTCGAGAGCGGGATGGCCGAGGATAGGTGACGCTCACGTCGAAGGCGCGGGCAATGGCCTCGACCGTCCGGAACGACGGCGTGCGGGCCCTTCCCGGAGCGTGGTTGCGACCGTGTCGCGTCGCCCCGGGGTGTACGTGCCGGGTCGTGCGTGGATGGCTGGTGGGCGTCGGTCGCGACGGTACGACGCCGACGAGGGGAGTGGTCGGACGCACCCAGTCGACGGACGCACCCAGTGGTCGGACGCACCCAGTGGTTGGACGCACTCAGTGGTCGTCGGCGTCGGAACCGTTGCTACCGCGACTACGCCGGTCGAGATCCTTCAGGAAGTCGGGATCATCGTCGGGGCCGACCGGCCCCCGCGGTGCCGACCTCACGTGCCGTGACTCGTCGGGCATCTGCGGCCCGAAGGCACGCCACAACAGGAACCCGACGGCCACGATGCCGATCAGCGTGAACAGAAATGCCATGGCAACCTCCCTGTAAGCGAGTTTACGTGAGGTTTGTTGCCCAGTGGGTCATCTGTCCGACGTCAACGGGTCGTCGGCGATCGGTCGTCGCGGGGCGACGGTTTGGCTCGGTCAGGGGCGACGGTTCAGCAGCGCGACAACGTCCTCTTCACGGAAACGACGATGCCCACCGGGGGTGCGGATCGAGCCGAGGATGCCCGAGCTGGCCCAACGCGCCACGGTCTTGGGGTTCACATTGAACATCGAGGCCACCTGACCGGGGGTCAGGGTGTGCTGGCTGGCCATGCCCGGGGTGATGACGCTCATGGGGTGATTGATGGCGGTCATGAGAACTCCCTCTTCTTGCGCCGCGAATCCGATGCCGCGGCCGTGCACCATGAATACACGCAAATCGCCCAGGTACTCGAACCGTCAGCGGTAAGTAAAGAGAGTGCAAAGAAGCCTGTGACCTGCGCACACGCCCCACCAGCGCCTTTTACGCGTGCTTTGCCAAGCCCTGCCACACCGTTGGTGGGAAACCGCGCCGACGGCGGTGCACACAGCGTTCGTACAGGGTTCGCCCGGACGCCCGCGTCGACGTTGCGGCGCTCCCGCTCGCGTTGACGGCGCTCACCCACACGTTGACGGCGCTCTCGCTCGCGTTGACAGCGCTCTCGCACACGTTGACAGCGCTCTCGCTCGCGTTGACAGCGCTCCGCCGACCCGAATCGACCACCGGGTTACCCTGGAAATCGTGAGTGAAGAGCAACAAGCGCAGGGCAGCGCCGGCAGCCTGGCCCTGGCCGTCGCCCTGTACACCCTGGCCCGTCTGGCTCTCGTGGTCGTCCTCGCGGCGATCATCTGGGGTATCGGCAAGCTGGCCGGGGTCGACGTCCCCATCCTGGTGGCCGCCGTCTTCGGCGTGTTGATCGCGTTGCCGTTGGGCATGGTGGTGTTCAAGTCGCTGCGGTTGCGCGTCAACAGCCAGATCGCCGCCGTCGACGAGCAGCGCCGACGCCGTCACGACGACCTGCAGACGCGTCTGCGCGGCAGCGGCAGCTGAACCGCGGCTGATGACCCGCGACACCGTGCCCCCGACGGCCCCGACCCGCACCGTCGACATCGACCGCCGCCTCGATCGCGGCTGGGCCGACAACGCCGTCCGCATCATCGAGGCCGACGCCCGCCGCAGCGCCGACACCCATCTGCTGCGCATCGAACTGCCCGAATGGTCCCGCTGGATCGACGAGTCGGGTGCCGAGGTCGGCGTCGACCTCTACCTCAAGGACGAGAGCACCCACCCGACCGGATCGCTCAAACACCGCCTCGCGCGGTCGCTGTTCCTGTACGCGATCTGCAACGGCTGGATCACCGAGGGCACCACCGTCATCGAGGCGTCGTCGGGCTCGACGGCGGTCAGTGAGGCCTACTTCGCCCGCCTGATCGGCGTGCCGTTCATCGCCGTGATGACCTCCAACACCTCGCCGTCGAAGACCGCTCTCATCGAACGTCAAGGTGGCCGTTGCCATCTCGTCGACCGGCCGTCCGACGTGTACGACGCGGCGCTCACCCTGGAAGCCGAACTCGGCGGGCATTTCATCGACCAGTTCACCATGGCCGAACGGGCCACCGACTGGCGCGGCAACAACAACATCGCCGAGTCGATCTTCGCGCAGATGGCCGACGAGGAACACCCGGTGCCCACCTGGATCGTCGTCGGCGCCGGCACCGGCGGCACGTCGGCCACCCTCGGCCGGTACCTGCGCTATCGCCGCCATCCGACCTGGCTCGCCGTCGTCGACCCGGAGAACTCGGTCTTCCTGCCCGCCTACTCCTCCGGCGACGGATCGATCACCTCGGAACTCGGCTCCCGCATCGAGGGCATCGGCCGACCGCGCGTCGAGCCGTCGTTCGTCTCCCAGGTCATCGACCGCATGATCGGCGTGCCCGACGCCGCGTCCGTCGCCACCGCCCGGTGCATCAGCAATCGGCTCGGCCGGCGCGTCGGTGGATCGACCGGCACCAACGTGTGGGGTGCACTGAAATTGGTGTCCGAGATGGTCGCCGGCCGTCGGCCCGGCAGCGTCGTCACCCTACTCTGTGACTCCGGAGACCGTTACGGCACAACGTATTTCGACGACGACTGGCTGGCATCGCAGGGGCTGGAGCTGACCGCGGCGACGGCCGTGCTCGATGAGTTCTACGCCACTGGACGGTTCACCGGGTGAGCCTTCCCACTACGATCTGATCCCATGGCAGCGGTGGGGGAGCAGAACCTGGTGGAAGCCGTCGATCTGGTGCGGGAGTACTCGCTCGGTGATGAACGGGTGCGAGCCCTCGACGGGGTGAACCTGTCGTTACCGGGCGGCCAATTCGTCTCCGTCGTCGGTCCGTCGGGCGCCGGCAAATCGACGCTGCTGCACCTGATGGGTGCGCTCGACACCCCCACGTCCGGTTCGATCCGCGTCGACGGCGTCGACCTCGGCTCTCTCGACGACAACGCTGCATCGGCGTTCCGCCGCACCCGCGTCGGCTTCATCTTCCAGTTCTTCAATCTGGTGCCGACGATGTCGGCATGGGAAAACGTAGCTCTGCCAAGGCTTCTCGACAGTCAGTCACTGCGCAAGGCCAAACCCCGCGCCATCGACCTCCTCGACCGCGTCGGACTCGGTGACCGCGTCGATCACCGGCCGTCGGAGTTGTCCGGCGGCCAGATGCAACGCGTGGCGATCGCCCGTTCGCTCATCATGGAACCCGCGATCCTGCTGGCCGACGAACCCACCGGCAACCTCGATTCGGCCACCGGGGCGTCGGTCCTCGACCTCCTCTCGGAGGTGGCGCACGAGGGTCGGCGTCGCCTGGTGGTGATGGTGACCCACGACGCGGCCGCCGCCGGAGTCGCCGACACCACGATCACGGTGCGCGACGGACAGATCGCGTGAACCGCGTCCGCGCCGTCGGCGCTGGTGTGCTCGCCGGACTCACCCGCGTCCGCATCCTCAACCTGCGCGAGATCCGCACCCACCGGCTGCGCGTATTCACCTCGCTCAGTGTGGTGCTGGTGTCCTCGGCGTTGCTCGTCGCCGTGTTGGGGACATACGGGTCGTTCACCGAATCGGTCCGTGATTTCAACGCCGCGATCTCCGGGACCGCCGACGTCGAGGTCGCCGCCATCACCGACTCCGGGATCGACGACTCGTTGGTCGGCCAGATCCGCACCGAGGTGCCCGACGCGAAGGTGGTGGTGCCGATGATCCGCGGTGCCGTCACCGTCGACGGCAGACCGATCCCGTTACTGGGCTCCGATTTCCGGGTCACCGCCCTCTCCAGTGACCTGCAGTCGGTGCAGGGCGGGACCAGCGTGTCGCTCGACGATCTCGCCGACGGGGTGATCGTCGGCCCGAACACCGGATTCCATGAGGGCCAACAACTCTCGATCGACGGCATCGACGTGCGGGTGCTGCGGGTCGCGACCGGCGAGGGGGCCGACCGGCTCAACGGCGGCACCTATATGTTCGCCTATCTCGATCTGGCACAACGACTCACCGGCAAGGAAGGCGAATTCGGCAACGGTGATGTGGCGCTACCCGGCAAGGTCGACTCGATCTTCATCGTCGCCAAACCCGGTGTCGACATCGCCGCGTTGCGCAGCCGGATCTCCCAGGTCGTCGGCGGACGGGCGGTGGTCGTGGACCCCGACTTCCGCACCCGCCAAGCCGAAGTCGCCACCTCGGTCACCCGCGATGCGACTCTGCTGGTGTCGTTGATCTCGTTGGTGATTGCGGCGTTCCTGGTGTTCAACACGATGAACATGGCCGTCGCCTCCCGTCGGCAGTCGCTGGCGATGGTGCGGGCCCTGGGCGCCCGGCGACGCAACCTCGTCGGCGACATGCTCGGCGAGGCAGCACTGTTCGGACTGATCGGTGGCGGGATCGGCGTACCGATCGGCATTCTCGCCGGTCGTTGGGCGGTGTCGACGGTGCCGCCGGTGACCCGCGACGCGGTGACCATCAAGATCGCCTACCACCTGCCCGCCTACGCGCCCGTCGTCGCCGTCATGGCCTGTGTGATCGCCTGCGTCGGTGCGACGAGTCTGGCTGCGCGGTCGGTGTTCTCGGTGTCGCCGGTGGAGGCGATGACGCCCGGTGAGGTCGCCGACAGTGTGCCCCGCCGCGGCGTGGTCGTCTGGACCGCCGGCATCGTCGGCGTGCTCACCGTCCTCGCCGCGTGGATCATCGTCGTCACCGTGCCGGGCCGCCCGGCCATCATCGCCGGTGCGGTGTACGCCGTCGGCGCGCTGCTGATCTGCTTCGCACTCACCCGGCCCCTGGTGGCCGCGGTGGTGCGGTTGGCCCGATTCTTCGGTGGTCCAGGGCGTCTGGCATCGGTCAACACCCGACGTGCGCCGCGTCGTGCCTGGGCGACATTGATGACGGTGGCGGTCGCGATCGCCGTCGGCATGGGTACCTCCGGTGCTCTGGACAATCTGGTGTCGTCGATCTCGTCGTCGCTCGACGGTCTCGGTGACCCGGACTTCTACATCTCGTCACAGTCGAAAGATCAGGTGCCCCTGGGGCCGGAGCTGTCGCCGGAGATCTATCAGGAGGCCCGGGAGGTGCCCGGCGTCACCGATGTGGTGGTCGGCCAGTGGGCCAACGTGAACGCCGGTGCCGACCGCATCCTGCTGCAGGGCCTGGTGCCGGGGTCCCGGGCGCCGTTCATGCGCAAGGCTTCTCCCGAGGCGGTGCGACAAGTGTTGGACGGCAACGGGATTCTGCTGTCCAATGTGCTGGCACGCACCCTCGGCGTCGAGACCGGTGACACCCTGCGGCTGGCGTCGCCGACCGGCTATCACGACGTGATCGTCCGCGACACAGTCGATTACGTGTCCATCGACTCCGGAACCGGCGCGGTGTCCAACGCGCTGCTGTCGACGTGGTTCGATCGCAGCGGCGCCACCTACCTTCAGGTGATCACCGCACCCGACGCCGACAAGACCGCGGTCCGCGCGGCACTGGAACGCATCGCCGCCGAGAACCCATCGCAGGGCGGCTCCCCGGTGTATGTGTACTCCGGCGCCGAGGCGCTCGCCGCGACCCGTGGGCAGGCCGAGCAGTCCGGTGCCTTCACCGTCGCCATCCAGTGGATTGTCTCGGTGGCCGCGGCGATCGCACTGCTCAACACCCTGTTGCTCTCGGTGATCGAACGGCGACGCGAACTCGGCGTGCTGCGCGCGATGGGCGCATCCCGACGGTTTGTATCCCGCATGGTGCTCGCCGAGGCCGGCGCGGTCGCCGTCGTCGGAGCGCTCACCGGCCTCGTCGTCGGCGCCATCCTGCATGTGCTGAGCGACGAGATCCTCGCCGCCACGACGTCGATCGACGTCGCCTACTCGCCGCGGCCGATCACCATCGTGTTCGTGGCGGCATCGGTGGTGCTGTGCCTCGTCGGGGCGGTGGTCCCTGCCCGACGCGCAGCCCGCATGAACATCACCGAGGCCATCGCCAACGAGTAGGGCGACGCGCTCCGGTTGTACTGACAGCGCTCTCGGTCACGCATAAACCCAGTTCAGACCTGCCACTGAGTCGTCCGCGTCGTCGCGGAACAATTCTTCGTCAATAATTCTTGACATGCCCAGTCAGTCAAGATAACCTGACACCATGCACGACGAGAACACCGAATCCACCGAGGCCCAGAACCTGGCCGGAGCCGCCGCAAGCGACGACCCGGCACGGGGGTTGGCAGCAGTGCGCGCCCTGCGCACACTCGCCGACCACCTCGAGGGAGTGCAGGTGGCCAATGCCCGCGACAAGGGCTGGAGCTGGCAGGCGATCGCAGATGTGTTGCAGATCAGCCGTCAGGCCGTGCACCAGAAACATTCATCACGCGAGGCCCAGTGATGGGCCCCCACGATCTCTAAGGAGAACCATCATGTTTGGTCGATTCACTCGAGACGACAAGATGCTGCTGGCCTTTGCCACGCAGGAAGCCGCCGACCTGGGGCACACCCGGCTCGGTAACGATCACCTCATTCTCGGAATGCTGTGCAACGCGCGTTCGCCGCTGTTCGGCATCCTCTCCGAGCAGGGGCTGACCCTGGCGGGGGCGCGTGACGCGGCCCGCGCCTACCACGACGAGCACGACGTCGACGACGACACCGCCGCCGAGCAAAGTGCTGCCGACCGCTACGAGGAAGACCGAGAAGCGTTGCGCTCCATCGGTATCGATCTCGACAAGGTGCGGGCCGCCATACGTGACAACTTCGGCGACGACCTCGCCGACGGCTGGGCCGAGCGCCCCGAACGTGGACGCGGTCGAGGCCGCGGCCGTGGATCGCGTGGTCGTCGCGGCCACCACGATCACGGCGAAGGACGCGGCCGTGGCCAGGGGATCTGCGGTCCCGACGCATTCGGCCCGGGCGGTTCCGGCCCCGGTGGCCCGGGCGGACGCGGCGGTTTCGGTCCCGGCGGTCCCGGTGGACGGGGCGGTTTCGGTCCCGGTGGACGGGGCGGTTTCGGTCCCGGCGGACGCGGTGGATGGGGCGGTTTCGGTCCCGGCGGTCCGGGCGAGGACGTTGACTTCGGTGACGGACCGTTCGAACCGGGCCGCGGCCGGCGCGGACCGCGCGGCCGGGGCATGCGCCCCCGCTTCGCCCCCGAGACGCGACAGGCGCTCGAGGCCGCGATTCGCATCGCCCGCGAACGCGGGGACACCACCCTGCGCGGCGAATACCTGTTGCTCGGCATCCTCGAGACCGCCGACGCCGCGTCGGTGGCCGTGATCACCTCGGCCACCACGGTCGACGATCTCAAGGCTGCGGTCCTCGCGAGCCTTCCCGAGGCGCCCGCCGGCGTCTGACTCCCGTCAGGCCAGGTCAAGCACCCAATCGCAATCTTGGCGACCTGCTCGGGCGCGGCCGGCGTCTCGCGCTGCAACCGCGCGGCGGCGGCCACATACCCTTCCGGACCGAT